>NZ_JBATWS010000311.1:0-8480 GCF_049672805.1 Parvibaculum sp. | reverse complement strand
GACATCATCATTTCGGGCGGCGAGAACATTTCCTCCATCGAAGTGGAAGATACGCTCTACAAGCATCCAGACATTCTGGAAGCAGCCGTTGTTGCCAAGCCGGATGAGAAATGGGGTGAGACGCCCTGCGCCTTTGTCACGCTGAAGAAAGGCTCAACGCTGACCGAACAGGATGTCATCGACTGGTGCCGCGCAAATCTCGCGCACTTCAAATGTCCGAAAACAGTGATCTTCACCGATCTGCCCAAAACCTCGACGGGCAAGGTGCAGAAATTCAAGCTGCGCGACGAAGCAGAAAAGCTCTGACATAGAAAACGCCGGGCTTCTGGCCCGGCGCTGAACATTTGTTGACGGACAATTCCGTTGAAGGTTGTCCGGATTGTCAGGCTGCTTTTTGCAGGATCAGTCTTTCGATTTCTTCCTTCAGCCTGAGTTTCTGTTTCTTCAGTTCAGCGATATGAAGATCATCGCTGGCGGGAAGCTGGAGCTGTCTTTCAATCTCCTTTTCCAATGCCTTGTGACGATCACGAAGCTCGGCAATGTGTGACTCCAACGCCATATCATCCCGTCCTTTCGTTAAGCCAGAACTCCGGGAAGTGTGGCGTTTTTTTTGGCTCTTGTCGAACGCCTCTCGCAAAAGACCGGCCGTCCGTGTAAATGTCTGGAATTATGGTTGAGAAAAACTCTGGTTCTTCCCAGAACCGCCGTCTCATTGTGGGCATTTCGGGCGCCTCGGGCGTGGCCTATGGGGTGCGCCTGCTTGAACTTCTGAAAGAGGCGGGCGTCGAGACCCATCTCGTCATGACCAAGGCGGCCGAGATGACGCTCGGCTACGAAACCGGCCTCAAACCGCGCGACGTGGAAGCCCTCGCGCATACCCGCTACCGGATCGAGGATATAGGCGCCGGCATCGCAAGCGGCTCCTTCAGAACGCTCGGCATGATCGTCGCGCCCTGTTCCATCCGCACCATGTCCGAAATTGCGACAGGCGTGACTTCCTCGCTCCTCACCCGCGCGGCGGATGTGGTGCTGAAGGAACGTCGCCGCCTCGTGCTGATGGTGCGCGAAACCCCGCTCCATACCGGGCATCTGCGCACCATGACGCAGCTTTCCGAAATGGGTGCCATCATCGCGCCGCCCGTGCCGGGCCTTTATGCAAAGCCCGCCACCATTGACGAACTCGTCACCCAGACCGTTGCCCGTGCACTCGATCTTTTCGATCTCGACATTGATGTGACGAAGCGCTGGGGCGAAGACCTGACAGATGGTCGGCGCAGCCCCGTCCGCCGCGATTAGGGCAGACGCCTTTCCACGAGCTTCCTGCTTGTTTCATCCGGGGCCGACGCGTTAAAACCGTTCCGGGCTGGGTTGGACAATGCCCCGGCAGGCGGGTGGAAATGACGGAGCAGGAAGAACAGGAGTTGAGGGCAACACTCGCCGCGCTGCGCGTGGAACATCGCGACCTCGATAGCGCCATCTATGCGCTCGAAGCCCTTCCCAATCTCGACCAGCTTCAGATCAAGCGTCTGAAAAAGAAGAAGCTGCAGCTCCGCGACCGCATTCAGGAAATCGAAGACACTCTGCTGCCCGACATCATCGCCTGAGCGGCAATGGCTCAGATGCCCTTGCGCTTCGCCTCATACATGGCGCGGTCCGCCCGGGCGAGAGCATCATCCGGCCCGTCATCGCCGGTGAAGGAAATGGCACCCACCGAAATTGAAAGCGGTATCTCGATCTCATCCAGATGAAGCGGCGTCGCGCGCACTGTCTCGGCGAGAGAAAGAGCCTTTGCCTTTGCCGTCTTCTCGTCAGCCCGCGCGAGAATAAGCCCAAGCTCATCACCACCCAGACGGCCCAGAATGTCGGTTTCGCGCACATTGGCGAGAATGACATTGGCCAGATGATGCAGCACCGCATCGCCCGCTGCATGGCCATGTGTGTCATTGACCTGCTTGAAATTATCGAGATCGAAATAGACCAGCCCCGCCGGTTCGTCATAGCGCCGCGCATAGGACGCAACGCGGGAAAGCTCGCGCACAAAGGCCCGGCGATTGAGTACAGGGATCAGCGGATCACGGTCGGCCAGTTCCTCGCTCTCGCGAAGCCGCTCCTGCAAAGCGGCCATGTCGCGGCGAAGGGCAGCTACTTCGCCCATGAGCTGCATCAGCGCATCGCGTACGCGCGGCGTCAGCTCTTCTTCGGGAATCCCCATGATGCTGGCGCTGTCAGATACGCGGTGACCTGTTGAGGTTTCCCGCGCCCGACCTGACACCCGCTCGCGCGAAGAAAGGGCCGCAACCGGACGGGTGGGCTTGCTGTCCCCGATTTTCATCCGCGCCTCCCCCTCCTGCTTCGCCTCGCAAGAATGCAGGATGCCATTCTTCTGTGTGAAGCGCCATGCCGGACGGCTCTCAGGGGGCGGCAGAGGGCCGGGAATATATCCGGTTTCGGATCGGAACCGCGCCATCAAAGGCAACCTGCACGCCCTCTCCCGTTTCGGCATTATAGGCATGGACATGAAGATGCGGCTCGCTCGTATTGCCCGAATTGCCGACACGGCCGATGAAATCACCCTCGGCAAGCCGCTCGCCCTCAACCACCGTGATGCTGCCCTGCTTCAGATGCGCAAGCATGATCCGAAGCCCGTCACAGGCGATGATGACATGGTTGCCGGGCGGATTTTCCGGATCCATCCGGGGCGGCACCAGATCCGGCACGCCATCCCTTACGACGACCACCCTGCCCGCGCAGGGGCTTACCACACGCGCCCCGAAAATCGCGTAACCCGTCACCTCTTCCGGCAGAAGACCTGATGCCCGAAAGCCGGCCGGACCAAGCGCGACAATATCCGCCGCATGGCGCTGCTCCCTGTGGCCGTGATGATGATTGAGGAGAGAGTGGTTTCCGCCCTGCCCCACAATGAACGGTCCACCCTCAAGCGGGAAGGCAAGCGCGCGGGGCGTCGGGCCTGAAACCAGTCCCGAACCAATCCAGACGAGAACGCCCGCAAATGCGGCAATGGTGAGGAGCGCCACAGGCCGCGCCTTCCAGAGCGGCAGAGACGCCTCCGCGCGCCACGGCCGCCGCACATGCCGAAGAAACGAAACGATCGTCGCAAGGGCGAGCAGCAAAGCCAGCGCATAGAAGGTGTAGAGGCCCGCTATGTCCCACCGCCCGACAAGCATGATCAGCGCAAGCACGACGGCTGCTTCCAGCAGGGAAAGAAGCCAGTGGCTAAAGGACGGGTCATCCAGACGGAACAGTCTCCCGATATAGAAAAGCGGCAGCAGCACCGTGAGAGCGAGAACGAGAAGAAGCAGCAGATACATGGCAAGGCTCCGTCAAAGCCCCTCTTTCACCCTGACGGCTTAAGCCGCCGGATGAAAGAAGGAACGCATGTAAATCCTTCGCCTTGGCACCCGGGGGCACCGCCCTGTAGAGTCGTTCACATAATCAGGTCCGTAAAGAGGCCATTCAGGGGGAGACGCTATGAGATTTTTCACCGCACTTGCCGCCATCGCCATCAGCCTCGCCTTCACCGGAACGCAAGCAGGCGCGGCAGAGGGCAGCTGGACGACCATTGAACCGGGCGGCGAAACATCCTGCGCCACCGGCACGCCTTACAGCTTCCATGTGAAGCCGGGAGACGGAGCGGATGCAGAAAAGCTCCTCCTGTTTCTGAACGGCGGCGGTGCTTGCTGGGCGGGCGATCTCTGTATTCCCGAGAGCGAACCCTCAGCCTATGTTCCTTATGCGGATGTTCCTCCAAACGATCCGCGCGGCCAGAAGGGCGTTTTCGATCTCACCAACCCCGAAAACCCGGTTTCTTCGTGGACGCATGTCTATGCATCCTATTGCACAGGCGATGTGCATATCGGCAACCGCGATGTCACCTACAAGACTTCTGGGGGCACTGACCTCACGATCCGCCATCGCGGGCGGACCAATGTCGAGGCCGTTCTTGCCTGGGTCTATGACAATGTGAAAACGCCAAAGCGCATCATCGTTGCAGGCTCCAGTGCGGGGGCGATTGCTGCTCCTCTCTATGCAGCCGAAGTTGCGCATCACTATCCCTCGGCGGAAGTCATCGCGCTTGCGGATGGCGCAGGTGGTTACCGCGATGAAAAAGTCTCCGGCCTGATCGAAAATTGGGGCTTCTGGGATGGCGCGCCGGAATGGACCACCGCAATCCCCCGCGAGAGCGCAACCTTTGAGGATATTGACCGCGCTGCCGCAGCCCATGCCCCGAACATGCGCTTCACCGAATTCGACACGGCCTATGACAGCGTGCAGGAAATGTTCCTGCGCCTTCTCGGTAATGAGGCACCGCTCTACCCGCTGCTTCAGAAGAACCGTGACGAACTCGCCGATGCGATACCGGGCTTCCAGAGCTATACGGCGCGCGGCACGGCGCACACGCTGCTCCGGTATCCCTGGTTCTACACGTTCGAGGAAGAAGGCGTGAGGACGGTGGACTGGTTCCGCGCCCTCGCCAATGGCGAGAATGTGGAAAGTGTGAGCTGCCGCGAGCCGGAGATTTGCGCCCTGCCCGGTGAATAATCTGAAAAGTTTTCGAAAAATTTTGTCGCCAGATCGGGGCGGATCTTCTCAAGGTCCGCCCTCTCTGCGTCCGTGGCCGACGCATCTCCCCATAAGCCCGCAGGAATCCTCACGATTTCCCCAATCCCCTCTCCTTTCACATTACACAAGATAATTATGTTATTATAATTTACATGCGAAATTTGTTGTGAAATTCTTGTTGACGCGGAAAATCGTTCGTGAATACCCTACTCACCAGATAGAGAAATGTTGTCACAGAAAGCCAAATACGCGCTGAAGGCCATGATCGCACTGGCAGCCGAGAAAGACGGCGAATTGCTCCAGGCAGCGGACATAGCGGAGAGGCAGAACGTGCCCCGGAAGTTTCTGGAGCTGATTCTGCTCGACCTGCGCAAAAACGGGTTCGTCCGCAGCCAGCGCGGCAAGCTGGGCGGGTACGCCCTGGCAAAGCCGGCCGATGCAATTACCTTCGGCCAGATCATTCGCATCATGGATGGGCCGCTTGCGCCCATTCCCTGTGCGAGCCTCACCGGTTATCGGCGTTGTGCCGATTGCCGAGACGAAAAGGCCTGCGCCGTCCGGAGGACGATGCGGGAAGTCCGGGACGCGGCGGCAGCCATCCTCGACGGGATGACATTGTCCGACGCCATCGGGCCGGAAGCAGCTTCTATTCAGGCGGCAACCGGGCTCTGAGCCGAAAAAATTTTGCGGCTAATCACTACTGATTTGATCGACATATACGGAGACCAAAAATGAGCTTCACCAATTTGACCCGGCGCTCCGCCCTGCTTCTTGGCGGCCTCGCCCTCCTTGTCGGCACGACCTTCGAGGTCCACGCCCAGACCAATCTTATCAACGTTTCATACGACCCGACCCGCGAACTCTACCGGGAATTCAACGCCTCCTTCATCGAGCACTGGAAGAAGGAAACCGGCGAGACCATCACCATCGAACAGTCGCATGGCGGCTCCGGCAAGCAGGCCCGCGCCGTTGTGGACGGGCTGCAGGCCGATGTGGTGACACTCGCCCTTGCAGGCGACATCGATGAAGTCGCGGAAGCCGGCCTCCTGCCGAAAGACTGGCAGACCCGCCTCCCCGAGAACTCTTCGCCCTACACCTCGACCATCGTGCTCCTCGTCCGCAAGGGCAATCCGAAGCAGATCAAGGACTGGGACGATCTCGCAAAGCCCGGCATCCAGGTCATCACGCCCAATCCGAAAACCTCCGGTGGTGCACGCTGGAACTATCTCGCCGCCTATGCCTATGCGCTTGAAAACTACGGCAATGACGATGCCAAGGCGCGGGAATTTGTCAGCAAGATCTACAAGAACGTGCCAGTGCTCGACACGGGCGCCCGTGGCTCCACCACCACCTTCGTGCAGCGCGGTATCGGCGACGTCTTCATCTCTTGGGAAAACGAAGCCTTCCTCGCTCAGGCTGAATTCCCCGGCCAGTTCGAGATCATCGTTCCCTCGATCTCCATCCTTGCCGAGCCGCCTGTGACGGTGGTTGACAAGAATGCCGACCGCAAGGGCACCCGCAAGGTCGCGGAAGCCTATCTCCAGTACCTCTATTCGCCTGAAGGCCAGCGCATCGCGGCGAAGAACTACTACCGCCCGCGCTTCCCGGAACATGCCGCAAAGGAAGATGCGGAACGTTTCGTGGATGTGAAGCTCTTCACCATCGACGACAAGTTCGGCGGCTGGGTGAAGGCACAGCCGGAGCACTTTGGCGATGGCGGTGTGTTCGACCAGATCTACCAGCCCGGCCGCTAAGCCTGGCTCCTCTCAACCACGCAGATTTTTCAGTAGCTGCGACTTTCGGGGGCAACCCACATGAATATCCAGAAAAGCAATACTACCAAGACTTTTAAGTCCGCCCTTTTCCTGAGCACGGCGCTAATCGGCGCCGTGCTCACGGGGCCGGCCCTCGCGGGCCAGCCGATCGATGCGCGGGTGCAGAAGCTCGAGGCCACCATCCTCGAACTGCAGCGCGAACTCGATACCGTGAAGCAGGAACAGGCAGCCATTGCAGCAAAGCCGGCAGCTGCTGAATCCAACGTTGTCTTCAAGGGCGGTCCCGCCTTTGAAGCGGCAGACGGAAGCTGGTCCTTCAAGGTGCGCGGCCGCATCGAGGCGGACGCAGCCTTCTACGACAAGGACGGCGGTAACAATCCCGTCGATCTGAATGACGGCACAGAACTGCGCCGCGCGCGTATCGGTGTCGAAGGCAAGTTCGCGAAGGATTACCTCTATCGCCTTGAGGCCGATTTCGCGAAGGCCAGCCGTAACGACAACACCGGCAACGAAGTGGACGTGAAGGACGCCTTCATCGCCTATACCGGTCTGCCGAATACCCGCATCACGGTCGGCCAGCACAAGACGCCGAACTCGCTTGAGCAGCTTGTCGGCTCGGCAGATCTCGTCTTTGCAGAACGTCCGCTCGCGGTTGAAGCCTTCAACCATCGCCTGACGGCTGGTGGCGACTTCAAGGCCGGTGTGTCGGTCGGTTACACTGGTGAGAACTACACCCTCACCACAGGTGTTTTCGGTTCGAACTTCGCCGTGAACAGCAACACCGCTGGCGGCGCTGCAAACGACGAAGGCTGGGGCGTGCACGGCCGCGCCACCTGGGCCCCGATCCAGGAAAAGGGCAAGGTGCTTCACCTCGGCGCCTCGGGCTACTGGCGTGACGCCGGCGGCCAGAACGGCTTCGGCGGCACCTCCGTCCGCTTCCGCTCCACACCGGAAGTCTCCGCTGTTGACAGCTCGCGCTTTGTCGATACAGGCAACCTCCCTGCCGACACCTACACCTCCTATGGCGCAGAACTTGGCGGCGTCTGGGGCCCCTTCCACGCGCAGGCTGAATATCTCACGACTTCGGTTGATCAGACGGCCGGCCTTGGCAGCCTCGATTTCGACGGCGGCTATGTCCAGCTCGGCTACGTGCTGACGGGCGAAAGCCGTAATTACAAGAACGGCCTCTTCTCCCGCGTGAAGCCCACCAATCCCTTCTCGCTGTCGAATGGCGGCGCGGGTGCGTGGGAAGTCGCAGCGCGCTTCAGCACCGTTGACCTCAATGACGGTGCAGTCCTTGGCGGCTCGCAGGACAACTATGCAGGTGCCATCAACTGGTATCTGAACGACAGCCTGCGTATCGGCCTCAACTATGTGAACTTCGATGCAGAACGCGCTGGCGTGACCACCAAAGGCAACGCCATCGTCACCCGCATCGGCGTGACCTGGTAACGATCCTCCCTGCGGATGGGGCGGAGTCTGGACCGCCCATCCGAACTGCCGGGTTGCTGAAGCAAGGGCCCTTGTCGCTCGAGCATGACAAAGCTTCATGTGCTTCCTCGCAACAACGCCGTCACACTCGACCCCACCCGGTAAGGGATCGCGTTTCGGCAACCCGGACCTTTTCCCATCATGAAAGCAAACAGGAGGCCAGAATGACATTGCAGCTCGGCGATATCGCACCTGACTTCGAAGCCCGCACCACTGAAGGCCTGATCCGGTTTCATGAATGGCTTGGCAATAGCTGGGGCATTCTCTTCTCCCACCCCCGCGACTTCACACCCGTTTGCACCACCGAACTTTCCGTCGTCTCGCAGCTCAAGCCGGAATTTGACAAGCGCAACGTCAAGGCCATTGGCCTGTCGGTTGATCCGCTGCACCGGCACCGCCGCTGGGCTGACGACATCCGCGATTATGGAGGCGTCGGCCTCAACTTCCCGATCATTGGCGACGATCATCAAACAGTCGCGCAGCTCTACGGCATGATCCATCCTGCCCATGACGAGCTTTACACCGTGCGCAGCGTTTTCGTGATCGGCCCGGACAAGAAGATCCGCCTCACCCTGACCTATCCGCAGACAACGGGACGGAACTTCGACGAGATTCTTCGCGTTATCGATTCCC
>NZ_JBATWS010000310.1:0-6748 GCF_049672805.1 Parvibaculum sp. | reverse complement strand
AGCTGGGCCGGCAAGACAATTGATGTCGAAGAAGCGCGGGATGCCAGTCGGCCGGTGCCTATTGCCACGCAGACGGCGCTTGATGACTATGGCGAGTACCCGGGCGACTATGCTTGGGCCTTGCCGCTTCCCAATGCGGGCACGACACTCATCGTGCTTGCGCGCGTTGATGCGGACAGGCTTGCCTCACTCATTCTGATTGATGCCTGGCACAGGATGCTGTGGCTCGTCATTGCGGTGGTGCTGGCCATTCTCAGCATCTCGCTTCTTCTCTACCGCGTGATCGTGACGCCGATCGAAACGCTGCGCGATTTTGCGGCGACGGATGGAGCGGGCGACATACATATCCTGCAGCCCAATGACGAGATCGGCACCATCGCCAATGCGCTGCGCCATTCTTTTCACGCGCGTAGCGATGGCGAGATGAAGCTTGAGGCGCTTGCCGCGACCGATGGACTGACCGGCATCGGCAATCGCACATTTTTCAAAAAGCGGCTCGCCGAGGAAATCAGCAAGGGGGATCGTCACGGCTACATGGTTGGCGTGATGATTCTCAATCTTGATGACTTCAAGAATGTGAACGACACGCTCGGGCCGGATGCGGGCGACCTCGTGCTTCAGCGAACGGCAGATATTCTCAAATGCTGCACGCGGGATGGTGATGTCGTTGCGCGCATGGGCGGCGATGAATTCGGTATTATCATGCCGGGCATCAAGACGCCGGATGAGGCGATGCAGCTTGCAAGCCGCCTTGTGCGCGCGGTGGGCGCTCCCTTCCGGCTTGGTTCGACAGAGTTGCAGCAGACAAGCTGTGTAGGCATCACTTTCTTCCCGCAGGACGGGCGCGATGATGACGTGTTGCTGCGGACGGCTGACCTCGCGCTTTCCCGCGCCAAGCAGGAAGGCTCAGGTTCCTGCGTCCTTTATCGCCATGAGCTTCATCTGCGCGCCATCGAGCGCAACATGATCGAGCGGGATTTGCGGGCGGCGCTCGCGAATAATCAGCTCTCGCTCTTCTATCAGCCCAAGGTTGATATCGCGACGGGCCGCGTTATCGGCATGGAAGCGCTGATCCGGTGGCGTCATGAGGAGCGGGGTTATATTCCGCCTTCCGTATTCATCCCGGTGGCGGAGCGCAGCGGTCTTATCGTGCCTCTGACAAAATGGGTGCTGGATGAAGCGTGCCGCCAGAACAGGGATTGGCAGGACAAGGGGCTCAGTCGCATCGGTGTTGCCGTGAACGTGTCGGCGCTTGATCTGCGGCGTACCGACCTCACCGACACGATTGCGAATACGCTTATCCGGCGCGGGCTTTCACCGCAATATCTCGAACTCGAAGTCACCGAGAGCATGGTGATGCAGGATGTGGATGTGGTGATCGGCACGCTGAGGCGTCTGCGTGGTCTCGGCGTCGGCATCAGCATCGATGATTTCGGGACGGGCTATTCATCGCTCGCCTATCTGAAACGCTTCCCCGTGAAGCGGCTGAAGATCGACCGCAGCTTTGTGCAGGATGTGGCGGATGGCAGGGAAGGCCATGTCATTCCAAAGGTCATCATTGATCTTGCTCATGCGCTCGGCGTGAAGGTCGTGGCCGAAGGCGTGGAAAGCGCGGCGCAATATGAGGCGCTGCGCGATCTCGGCTGCGATGAGGTGCAAGGTTATTTCTCGGGACGGCCCATGCCTGCTGCGGAGTTCGAACTCTTTCTACGCAATTCGCCTGCGGGCCGGCGCGATGCTGACGAGAAGCCGCGCCAGACCCAGCTCATCGCCTGATATCAGGTTCTGCCGGCCCTGCCGGAATCTCCGGGCGATTTGACGCAGCGTGATCCTCACTCCCCTGCCGCCGCTTTTACGCGCCCTATGTGCGGGGTAAAGTCCCGCCAGCAACAGCTATAGATGCGGCCATTCCCGCCCGCATGATGATCGGAGACGCATATGGATCTCGCCTATGGGCCTCAATATGAGGCTTTTCGCGCCGAGGTGCGCGATTTCATTGCGAAGAACAAGGACAAGGCCCCGCGCCGTCAGGGTGTGTCGCGGCCATCGGAAGAAGTGATTGCCTGGCAGAAGCTTCTCATCGAGCACGGCTATGCGGCGCGCACCATTCCGAAGGAATATGGCGGCTATGGTGCCGAGCCGGACATTCTGAAGTCGCGCATCATTGCAGAAGAGTTTGCCGCGGCGAAGGTGCCGCTCGGCATTGCCAATCAGGGCGTCTCCATGCTCGTGCCGACGCTGCTGGAGCTTGGCACGGAAGAGCAGAAGAAGAAGTGGATCGAGCCGACGCTGAAAGGCGAGGTGGTGTGGTGTCAGGGGTATTCGGAGCCGGGTTCCGGTTCCGACCTTGCATCGCTTCAGACACGCGCCACGGAAGATGGCGATGATTTCATCATCAACGGTCAGAAGATCTGGACCTCGACGGCCCATGCTGCCGACATGATGTTCTGCCTTGTGCGTACGGAACCGGACAAGCCGAAGCATGAGGGCATTTCCTATCTCATCTTCACCATGTCCACACCTGGCATTGAAGTTCGTCCGCTCGTCACCATGACGGGTCATGCGGAGTTCAACGAGGTCTTCTTCACGAATGTCCGTGTGCCGAAGAAAGATATCGTGGCGGGGCGCGGTCAGGGCTGGTTCGTTGCCAATGCCACGCTCAAGCATGAACGCGGCATGCTGGGTGATCCCAATCAGGCGGGCACGCGCCTCAAGGAGATCATCGACCTCATGCATGAGGAAACGGTGAGCGGCGAGCGGCTTATTGACAATCCGCTCTTCCGCGACAGGCTGGTTCAGCTTCAGTCGCGCGTGTTTGCGATGCAGTTTCACGGGCTTCGCCTGCTGACGGCATCAGCGAAGAAGGAAGACCCCGGCATTGCTCGGCTTATCGTCAAGTTGCAGGGCTGCGAACTCAATCATCAGCTTGCGGCGCTTGCGATCGATGCGCTGGGCGAGCTTGGAGTGCTATACGGCAACAGCCCGCATCTGCGTGCCTATGGTAGCTGGCAGCATCGCTACATGTTCGATCTCGGCCTCATTATTGGCGGCGGGACGGCACAGATTCAGAAGAACATCATTTCAGAGCGCGGGCTTGGTATGCCCCGCGAACCCAAGCCGGCCAAGGCATAAGGGGAACGAGCATGGAATTCGGACTTTCAGAAGATCAGAAACTGCTTCAGGAAAGCATTCGCGGTACGCTGGAGCGCGTGTCGCCGCTGGAGCGTGTGCGCAAGGTGGCCGAGGCGAAGGATGCGCAGGCCGATGATGTATGGCAGGCCCTGGCCGAGCTTGGCGTGCCCGGCATGATGGTGCCGGAAGCGCAGGGCGGTATGGGCATGAAGCTGCTGGATGCCGCACTCGTGTCGGAAATGCTGGGCCGCTTTGTTGCGCCCGTGCCTTTCATTGCAACGGCTGTGATGGCACCGATCGCCATTGCCGGTGCCGGCTCGTCCGCCCAGAAGGAAGCATGGCTTCCGCCGCTTGCAAGCGGCGCGATCACAGCGGGCGTTGCGGTGGCGGAAGTTGCGTCCGGTGCGCGCGATGGTGCAGGCGTCACGGCTTCGGGCGGCAAGCTCAATGGCAAGTCTCTCTTCGCGCTTGATGCGGCGAAGGCCGATGTCATCGTCGTGGCTGATAATGCAGGCGGGCTTCACCTCGTGAAAGGCGATGCGGCAGGGTTGACCAAGGTGGCGCTCACCTCCATCGATCTCACGCGGAACCTCACCGAGCTTCAGTTCGACGATGTCGAGGCAGAAGCGCTTCAGTCTGGCGATGTGGCGGCAACGCTCCGGCGCGTGATTGATGCGGGCCGTGTGCTGCTTGCCGCCGATACGCTGGGCGCAGGCTGGGCGATGATCGAACAGGCAGTTGCCTATGCGGGCGAGCGCAAGCAGTTCAACCGTGTCATCGGTTCTTTCCAGGCCGTGAAACATATGTGTGCGGAAATGGCGGCAGAGCTTGAGCCGTGCCGCTCGCTCATCTGGTATGCGGCGCATGCCTTTGATGAGATTCCCGAAGAAGCGACGCTCATGGCAGCGCATGCGAAATCGCTGACGACGGAAGTGGGCCGCTTTGTCGCCCGCACCGCCACGGAAGTGCATGGTGGCATGGGCTTCACCGATCTTCTCGGCCTTCACTACTGGTTCAAGCGGATCGGCCTTGATCGCCAGCTTCTCGGCAGCCCGGAGCGCGTGCGCAACGAGGCGGCCGCACTGCAGGGCTGGGCGGCGTAAAGCTGCGCAGATTGAGGGCACCTCTCTTGCTTTCTTTGAGACGCCCGCGTCATATGCGCGGGCGTTTTCTTTTCACCGGGGCGACCAATGGAAAATATCGGCTATATAGCCGCCTTTCTGACGACCTTTGCCTTCCTCCCGCAAGCGGTGAAGACGATCCGCACGCGCGATACATCCGGCCTTTCGCTGCTTATGTATGCCTGCATGACGGTCGGCATCGTGTGCTGGCTGCTGCATGGCCTTCATCTCGGTGACGCGGCGCTCATTGCGGCAAATTCGGTGACGCTGTTGCTCGCCCTGCCCATCCTTCTGATTACGCTGTCGAACACGCTTGCGGCGCGGCGCGGGGCAACGCGCTCCTTGCCTGAAACCGCGCCCCTGACAGAAAAATAGACTGTGGTCTAATATTCTCTTGCGCGACGCTCCGGCGCCTGCTTGCATATGGCAAACAGAAACTCCTGGAGGGTATTCCCATGCGTGCTGCTGTATTCCGCAATGGCGATCTTGTCGCTGCGGAGGTTCCTGAACCGACGCCGGAAATGGGTCAGGTTCTGGTGAAGACGCTTGCCTGCGGTATTTGCGGGTCGGACCTTCACGCCTTTCATCATGCCGACAAGATGGTCGAGCAGGCCAAACGCTCCGGCTCGAGCTTCGGCATGGATACGAAGCGGGACATTGTTTTCGGCCATGAGTTCTGTGCCGAGATTCTCGATCACGGGCCGGGCACGGAAAAGAAGCTGAAGCCCGGCACGCGCGTCTGCTCCATGCCGATTGCGATCAGCATGAACGGCGACAAGGCGAAGGTTCATCCGGTCGGCTATTCCAATGAGAAGCCGGGCGGCTTTGCCGAACAGATGGTTCTCAATGAACTGATGCTGCTTGAAGTGCCGAATGGTCTGCCGACCGAACAGGCGGCGTTGACGGAACCGATGGCGGTAGGCTGGCATGCGGTTGAAAAGGCGCGGCTTACGCAGGATGACATTCCGCTTGTGATCGGCTGCGGGCCGGTCGGGCTTGCTGTCATTGCCGGCCTCAAGATCAAGGGCGTGCATCCGATCATCGCGGCGGATTTCTCGCCTGCGCGCCGCAAGCTCGCCGAGCAGATGGGGGCCGATATCGTTCTCGACCCGAAGGTCGAAGCGCCTTATGCGCGGTGGACGAAGGAAGCAACGCCTGAGGGATATGATCCTGAAAACATCATGTCGCTGCTTGGCATGGGGCCGAAGCTCCGTCCGGGCGTGATCTTTGAATGTGTGGGCGTGCCGGGTGTCATCCAGCAGATCTTTGAAGGCGCGCCGCGTGGTGCCCGTGTGGTCGTGGTTGGCGTCTGCATGGAGAAGGATCAGTTCGAGCCCTTCTTCGGCATCAACAAGGAACTGAATGTCCAGTTCGTTCTTGGCTATACGCCGGAAGAGTTCGCGCTCACGCTGCATCATCTCGCCGAAGGCAAGATTGATGGCTCGCCACTGGTGACGGGCAAGGTAGGTGTCGAGGGTGTGAAGGAAGCCTTCACCGAACTTGGCAATCCGGAGAAGCACGCGAAGATTCTGGTCGAGCCCTGGCGCTGATCGGCCAGCGGCGAATCAAGCAGGTGGTGCGGTATCGGCGAAGGAAGGACGCTTCGCCATATCGCGCCACCAGCCTGCAAGTTCAGGATACTTTTCCTGCCAGTTGAGCGCGCCGTGGCGGAAGTCGAGATAGCCAAGCGCGGCGCCCACCGAAATCACACCGAGATCGACCGGCCCGTCGAGGTCCGTCACTTCATTTTCCAGCACGGCAAGGCTTCGCAGAATGGCGCGTTCCCAGCGCCCGAGCCAGGTGGCTGAGCGCTCCGCATCCTTCCTGTTCTGCTCAAAGATGATAGAGACGGCGGCATCCATGATGCCATCGGCCAATGCCTGCTGGCGCAGCGTGCGCAGGCGCTGCACCGGTGCCGAGGGAATGAGCGACGGACCTTCAAGGGCCCCTTCCAGAAACTCGCAGATGAGCGGGCTGTCAAACCATGAAGTGCCATCCGGCATGACGAGGGCCGGCACCTTGCCGAGCGGGTTTGCCGCATGAAGCGAGGCGGGGTCTTCCATCGCGGCCACGGTTTCTTCCGTCACGCGGGCCGTGCCGTCCTTTTCGCGGATGAATACGCGCACCTTCCGCGCATAGGGCGAGGTGTGGGAACAATAGAGCTTCATGAAAATGATCCTTCTCTGCGCGCGCTTCGGGCGCGTGCATCCTAGCGATCTTCCGCCGGAAAGAGGAGAGCGTCAGAGGCAGGCCGTGCCGGATGTATGGCCGTTCATGGCGCGCACCGTGCGGTATTCCACGAAGTCGCGGCAGGTGCGGCCTTTTTCGTCGGTGAAGTCGCGGATGGGGGTGAGCTTGCCGCTCGCCCTGTCCTGAGCGGTGAACCATGTGACCTGTTCGCGGAGCGGCACGGTCATCATCCTTGCGAGCGCTTCATTGCGTGCCTGTGAGGCTGCGCCCGAAAGCGTCGGGCCTTCCGATCCGCCGACCGCATA
>NZ_JBATWS010000309.1:0-6970 GCF_049672805.1 Parvibaculum sp. | reverse complement strand
GGCAAAACACCTTTCTTCAGAATCTGAGAGACAGGTTGAAGTGAGCGGAATGGAAAAACCTGCGCTTACTCCTCGTCCGCCTGGTCCTGAGAAAGATGGTCGTCAAGGGCGGCACCATATTCCTCCGGCTCATCATCCGAGAAATCGCCGTCACCATCCCCGCCCGTTTCGCTCGGCGTCGGTATATCGAAGCCCGGCGGCAAGCGTCCGTCGAGAAGGCCGGCGGCCTTGAGTTCATCGAGACCCGGCAGATCGCCAATGCTCTCCAGCCCGAAATGTACAAGGAAGGCCTCGGTCGTGCCATAGGTCACGGGGCGCCCCGGCGTGCGCTTGCGGCCGCGAAGCCGGACCCAGCCCGTCTCCATCAGCACATCGAGCGTGCCCTTCGAGACGGAAACGCCGCGGACTTCTTCAATCTCCGCGCGTGTCACAGGCTGGTGATAGGCAATGATCGCGAGCGTCTCCATTGCCGCGCGGGAGAGCTTCTTCTGCTCCACCGCCTCTCGCTCCATCAGGAAGGCAAGATCATCCGCCGTGCGGAACATCCATTTGTTGGCAACGCGGACGAGATGGACCCCACGCGTTTCATAGAGCTTCTGCAGGTCTTCGATCACCGCACCCACATCCGCGCCTTCGGGCAGGCGGCTTGCGATGCTGTCAATGTCGAGCGGCTCGGCGGCAGCAAAGAGCAGCGCCTCGACCATCCGCATCAACTGCGCATGGTCCGTCGCATTGCCAGGGAAACGAACGACGTTCCTTGCTTCCACGCCATCCTCGTCGGCGTCTGCATCGTCGTCTGCATCCGCCTCATCCGCATCCTCAACGGCATCATCATCCTGAGAGACAGCCTCAAGCGCCTCATCTTCTGATTCAGCCTCAGGCGGCAAGCCTTCACCACCATTGGTGTTTTCGGCCTGATCATCAGCCTCGTTCACAGTGTTCTCGTCGCTCATTCTTCTTCAGTCTTCTCAGGCATGTCTTCCGCATCATCGGAAGGCAGTGGATCGGGGGGCGTCTCACGGCGGCGAACGAAAACCGGGCTGAAAGCGCCGGTCTGGCGGATTTCCATCAGCCCGTCCTTGGCAAGCACAAGCGCCGCGCTCAACGTGCTCGCAATGGCCGAGCGGCGGAGCGCAGGCGTCATCTCCTCAAGCGGCAGGAAGCTTTCTATGCGGCCCCAGTCGAACATCATGCCCATCATGCGCTCAAGCCGGTGGCGGGCTGCCTCGATGGCCATGATCGGAAGCCGCTTCGGCTCCCATTTCGTCTCGTTTCCTTTGAGGCGCTGATCGGAATAAGCCTTCAGAAGATCGTAGAGCGTCCCCTGATACTCGCTTGTTTTAATAAGGCGAATGCCCTCCGGCGCACCGCGCGGAAAGACATGGATACCCATCCGGCAGGTCCGCTTGAATATCTCCTGCGAAACCTTGCGCATGGCTTCGAGGCGCTGAAGCTGGAAGGCAAGCCGCGCCGCCATTTCTGCGCCGCTCGGCCCCTCTTCTTCCTCGGGCGGTGGCAGCAGCAGCTTCGATTTCAGGAAGGCGAGCCACGACGCCATGACGAGGTAGTCAGCTGCAAGATCAAGCTCCATCCGCCGCGCCTGCGTGATGAAGTCCAGATATTGCTCGGCCAATTTCAGGATCGAGATGCGGGTGAGATCGACCTTCTGATTGCGCGCGAGCATGAGCAGCACGTCGAGCGGCCCCTCGAACCCGTCGAGGTCCACGATCAACGTGTTCTCATCCGGCTCCACGGCAACGCGCGGCGCGCCTTCCTCGAAAGTCGAGGCGGCATCCGGCATGACACCACTGTCAGCGTCGCTCTCGGTAGGCGCCCCGGTCATGACTGCCTGTTGCATCCGATCCGAAATGTTGAAAACCCCTCGTCCCAGGCCGCTTTGCCCGGCCAGCCTGAAGACGGTTGATCCTTATAACCCGCCCCCCTTGGGGCCGGTACCCCGTTTCTCGGCTTATCCCCAGCTTCCGTCACGAAGTGGCGGTAAGGGCGTCGAATTGGCACCGCGCATCGTCCAGATCGAAGGAAACAAGGGCGTCTTTCCGCAAGGAAACGGCTTTCTCCGTCAGTTCTGACGCCCGGGACGAGAGAATCGGCACCTCCGCGGCAATCGCCTCCATCTCGGTCATCTTGCCATTGCAGTGGAGAACGAGGTCGCAGCCCGCCGCAAGGCTCGCCCTGGCCCGCTCTGCCAGCGTACCGGACAGGGCTTCCATCGAGAGATCATCCGACATGAGAAGCCCCTCAAAGCCGATAAAGCCCCGGATGACCTTTTCGATGACCACCGGCGAGGTCGTCGCCGGGCGGTCGGGATCAATGGCCGAATAAACCACATGCGCCGTCATGGCGAGCGGCATGTCACGCAGATCGCGGAACGGCACGAAGTCGATCCGCTCAAGTTCCTCGGCCGGTGTGTCCACAACCGGCAGGCTCTTGTGGCTGTCCACACCCGCGCGGCCATGCCCCGGAATATGCTTCACGATGGGCAGCACGCCCCCCGCCAGCACCCCTTCTGCCGCCGCACGGCCAAGCGCGCTGACAGGCTCCGGCCTGTCCGCATAGGCGCGGTCGCCGATTACATCATGGGCGCCCGGCACCGGCACATCGAGAACCGGCAGGCAGTCAACCGTGATGCCAAGGTCGCGCAGTTCGGAAGCGATGAGCATGGCCCCGAGCCGCGCCGCCCCCAGCCCCGCTTTCGCATCCCGCTCATAGATCGAGCCATACCAGCGCCCCGGCGGAAAGCCCCGCCAATGAGGCGGCGCAAGGCGCTGCACACGCCCGCCTTCCTGGTCGATCAGAATTTCGGCCTCATGGCCCGCTGCCTCGCGCAACTTGCCCACAAGGCGGCGCACCTGCTCGGGATCCGAAATGTTGCGTGCGAAGAGAATGAAGCCCCAGGGCCGCACATCGCGAAAGAACCGGGCCTCGCGTTCCGAAAGCCCGGTTCCCTCACAGCCATAGATCGAGGCAAAAACGCTCACCGCTCCCTCACAATGCAGCCCTGCCCGGCCGCCTGAAGCTTCTCGCAAAGCGCATCTGCCGCCGCCTTGTCGAGATAACCGGCGCGGGCGCGGTAATAGATTCCCTTCTCGCCAAGATCGGCCCGCTGAATATCAAGACTCAATCCGCCAAGCAGGCCGGGATGCGTATTGCGCAGCCGTTCGAATGTCGCGCGGGCCGATGCCTCGTCGCGCAGCGCCGCAAGCTGGACAACATATCCGCCGCTGCCCGATGCAGCAGGGGCCGGAGCGGCAGGCGCAGGTGCGGCAACTTCCGGCACAACGGGCGTCGGCTCGGGCTGCACAGGGGCAATCTGCACCGGCTCCTCAGCCCCGCCGGGGATAACCGGGGAAGGCTCATCAAATGGGTTGCCCTCGATCGCCTGTGCCATGCGGTCGAGCGCAGCCTGATCGTCCGGACGGATCGGCGCCGGATCTTCGATGGCAAGCGGCTCCTCGGCGGGCGGCAGCAACTGCTCCCCCTCGTCCCGCGCGCGGGCCTGCTCACCCGCAATGCGGCTGTAAACCTCTGCATCCTGATGCGGGAATGTCTTGCCGCCCGGATTTTCCGGCGGAACCTTGATCGGCGAGCCGTCGGCGCGGAGAAGAGGCGGCGCGCCATTCACGCCTTCCTGCGATCCCTGCCGATAGGCAAGCAGCATCACACCGGCAAACACGGCAAGCAGCGCGACGATGCTGAGAAGGATTAGCGTGCGACGACGACCGCTGCCCGTTTCCTCTTCATCATCATAAGCCTCGTAATCCTCGAGGTCAGGATCGATGTCATATTCGGGCTCTTCATCCCAACCGCCGCGTCGTGACATCAGCGCATCTCCTCGATCGGCTCGACCCCCAATATCCCGAGGCCCGCCGCAATGACATAAGCCGCCGCACGAATCAGGGCGAGCCTTGCAAGCGTAGCATCAGGATCGTTCGCCTGAATGAACCGCAGGGAAGGCTCATCCTTGCCCTTGTTCCAGAGCGCATGGAATGCGGCGGCGAGATCGTCGAGATAGAAGGCAATGCGGTGCGGCTCATGCGCCTGCGCTGCCTGCTCCACCTGCCGGGGGAAGCTCGCCATGAGCCGCACAAGCGACATTTCGGCTTCATCCGTCAGGCGCGACAGATCCGCATTGGCGAGCGCGGAATCAGAGAGATCGTACGCCCCTGTCTCCGCCGCATTGCGCAGCACGGAATGAATACGCGCATGGGCATATTGCACATAAAAGACCGGGTTATCGCGCGACTGCTCCATCACCTTCGCAAAGTCGAAGTCGAGCGGCGCGTCATTCTTGCGGGTCAGCATCATGAAGCGGACGACATCCTTGCCGACCTCATCCACTACATCGCGCAGCGTGACGAAATCGCCCGCGCGCTTGGACATGCGCACCGGCTCACCATTGCGGAAGAGCCGCACCATCTGGCAGACCTTCACATCGAACTCGGCTTCCCCGCCGGTAACGCCTTCGATGGCGGCACGCATCCGCTTGATATAGCCGGAATGGTCCGCGCCCCAGACATCGATCATGGTGCGATAGCCGCGCTCGAACTTGTCGAGGTGATAGGCAATGTCGGGTGCGAAATAGGTCCAGCTCCCGTCGGACTTTTTCAGCGCGCGGTCAGTGTCGTCACCAAACTGCGTCGAGCGGAAAAGCGTCTGCGGGCGTGCTTCCCAATCATCCGGCACTTCACCCTTGGGCGGCTCCAGCGTGCCGATATAGATGAGGCCCTTGTCTTCAAGTTTCTTCAGCGTCTTTTCCACCGCACCGGATTTGTGGAGCGACAATTCGGAGAAGAACACATCATGCGCGATGCCGAGCACGGCAAGGTCGCCCCTGATGAGTTCCATCATCGCCGCGACAGCCGTTTCACGCGCAACACGAAGCGCATCTGCCTCATTCATCTCGAGCAGGCTGCGGCCATGTTCTGCGGCAAGCGCCTGCCCAACAGGCTTCAGATAGTCGCCCGGATAAAGACCTTCCGGGATCGCGCCAATATCTTCGCCCAGCGCCTCGCGGTACCGCAGAAGCGCGCTGCGGGCGAGAACTTCGATCTGGCCACCCGCATCATTGATGTAATATTCGCGGCAGACCTTGTAGCCGACCTTCTCGAGAAGGTTCGCCAGCGCATCGCCAAAAACGGCACCGCGCACATGGCCGACATGCATTGGCCCGGTCGGGTTCGCAGAAACATATTCGACGTTCACGGCGCTCTCCGCGCCGAGATCGCTCGCGCCGTAAGAGACAGCGGCACGCAGAATGTCCGGCACCCGCGCCTGCCAGAAGGAAGGCGCAAGCCGCAGATTGATGAAGCCAGGCCCCGCAACCGACACTTCCGTTACAGAGGCTTCCGATGAAAGCCGCGCCGCAATCTGCTCAGCAAGCTCGCGTGGCTTCGCCCCGGCAGGCTTTGCCAGCACCATGGCCGCATTGGTTGAAAGGTCGCCATGGGAGGGATCGCGCGGTGGCTCGACGGCAACGCGTGTGAGATCCAGCCCCGCCGGCAGAACGCCTTCACTGACAAGGCTGCCAAACGCCGCCTCAACCCGTTCTTCGAAATAACGAAAAATATTCATGCTCTTAGCTGCCTTTGGACCCGCCGGGCGCGCACTCTAGCCGCGCCGCCCTGCCGTTTCCAGCCTTTAGAGAGTATCGGAAAAGGCCGGACTTTTGGCCCGACCAGACCGTCATTGCGAGGAGCCGCACCCGCTTCGCCTTGCTCGCAACGACGCCCCCCAAGTCCTATGACCGCGGGTCATGCAGGTCAAAAAGCCTTTGATGTTCCTCAATGGCAAATTTGTCCGTCATGCCCGCAATGAAGTCGCAGACGCGGCGTGCCGTCTTGAAGCCATTCGGACCGTCACAGCCCTGCTGCCACTCCGGCGGCAACTGATCGGGCGAGCCATGCAGCAATTCAAAGAGCTGCTGCACGATGCGCTGCGCCTTGCTCATAGAGCGATTGACCCGGTAATGGCGATACATGCGCTCGAAGAGGAAGGCCTTGAGCGCCGCATTATGCTCGTTCATCTCTGGCGTGAAGGCGACAAGCGGCCGGTCCATCGCGCGTATGTCTTCGGCCGTCTCAGGCTTTGCTTCGGCAAGCCGCGCCCGTGTCTCGTCCATCACATCGGCGATCATCCTGCCGATCAGTTCGCGCACCGCTTCATGGATGATCCGCGTTGTCTCAAGACCCGGATAACGGTCGATCACGCCCTGAAAGACATTGCCGACAAGCGGTAGCGCCAAGAGATCATCAATGCTGAAAAGCCCGGCCCGAAGCCCGTCATCAATATCGTGATTGTTATAGGCAATGTCGTCGGCAAGGGCGGCCACCTGCGCCTCCGGCCCTGCATAGGTCGCAAGCTCCAGATCCTGCGTCTCTGCATATTCGACAATGGCGCGCGGCAGATCGTCCATGCCGATACCCGGCACGAGGACCGGGCCGTTATGCTTCACCAGCCCTTCCAGCGTTTCCCAGGTGAGGTTCAGCCCGTCGAAATTCGCATAGCGCCGCTCCAGCTTGGTGACGATGCGGAGCGTCTGGGCGTTGTGGTCAAACCCGCCATACTCCGCCATGCACTCATCAAGCGCCGTTTCACCAGCATGACCAAACGGCGTATGGCCGAGATCATGGGCAAGCGCGAGCGTTTCAGCGAGGTCTTCATCAAGCCCGAGAACACGGGCAACGGACCGCGCGATCTGCGAGACCTCAAGTGAATGCGAAAGCCGCGTCCGGTAATTGTCCCCCTCGTGATAGACAAAAACCTGCGTCTTGTACTTCAGCCGCCGGAAGGCACCGGAATGAATGATCCGGTCGCGGTCGCGCTGAAAGGCGGTGCGCGTTGCGCTTTCCGCTTCGGGAAAGAGCCGTCCCCGCGTCTTTTCGGCCTTGGTCGCATAGGGGGCAGTAGCCGCCGGATTGGCAATCAGCACGCGCAAAAACCCTTGAAGTTC
>NZ_JBATWS010000308.1:0-2804 GCF_049672805.1 Parvibaculum sp. | reverse complement strand
GAATAAGGTATGGGGATGGAGGCCGTTTACACCGCCTTGTCGGGACCGATCTTCACCAGCATCTTGCCGAAATTTGCGCCCTTGAAGAGGTTGAGGAATGCCTTGGGCGCATTCTCGATGCCTTCTTCCACCGTCTCTTCCCAATGCATCTTGCCGCTCTGAATGAGTGGCCCCATCTCGGCAAAGAATTCGCCGATATGCTGGAAGTAGTTGGAAACGATGAAGCCCTGAATCCGCAGGCTCTTGCCAACCACCTGAATGATGTTGGACGGGCCGGGGCGGGGCGTCGTGTCGTTATATTGCTCGATCATGCCGCACATGGCGATCCGCCCGAACGGACGCATGGCGTTGATCGCGGCTTCCAGATGCGCGCCGCCGACATTCTCGAAGTACACGTCGATGCCCTTCGGGAAAGCCTCTGCCACGGCCTTGTTGAGATCGCCGCAGGTCTTGTAGTTGATCGCCTTGTCGATTCCCGCGACTTCCGTGAGCCACTTGCACTTCTCATCGGAACCGGCAGAGCCGACCACATAACAGCCATGCGCCTTGGCAAGCTGGCAGACCACCGCGCCAACAGCGCCCGAAGCGGCGGAGACGAAAACCGTTTCGCCATCCTTCAGATTGGCTACCTTGAAGAGGCCCGACCAGGCCGTCATGCCCGGCATGCCAAGCACACCGAGAAACGCCTGAATGGGGCCAAGGGCAGGGTCAACCGGCGTGAAGCCCGCCGCAGGTCCGGTCACATATTCGCGCCAGCCCCACATATGGTTCACATAGGTGCCGACCTTCAGCTTGTCGTCATTGGATGCGATCACCTGGCCGATGGCACCGCCTTCTAGCGGCTGGCCGATCTGGAAGGGCGGCACATAGCTTTCCCGGTCCATCATGCGCCCGCGCATATAGGGATCGACGGACATCCATATATTGCGCACCAGCACCTCGCCATCGCCGGGCTGGCGCACATTGGCTGTAGCGACTTCAAAATCGCTGTCTTTCGGCATGCCCACGGGCCGCGCCTTGAGCCGTACTTCCTTGGAAGTCAGGTTGGTCATGTTTCTCCTCCATATTCGTGATTTTGGTTGGGAGGAGCCTAGCGACCTTTGCCGCCCGCAGGAAGAAATCTTCCGCGCTTATCTGAACAACCGGTCGGGGAAGTTTGAACCGATCAGGATGACTGCCAGCCGCCACCCAGCGCCACAAAGAGGCTGACAGCGGTGCTGTAGCGTTCAAGCCGCGCCTGCGCGAGATTGTTACGGGCCGAGAGCCAGCTTCTCTGCGCATCAAGCACAGAGAGGAGGTCGCTGGCGCCGGTGCGGTAACGTGCCTCCGCAAGATCATAGGCCCGCCGCGCTTCCTCGGCGGCAACAGCAAGAAGCCGTTCCCGCTCTGCTGTCACCTCGGTGCCGACAAGGGCATTCTCCACCTCGCCAAAGGAGGTGAGAACGGTCTGCTGATAGGCAGCGGCAAGCTCCGCCTGCCGCGCCGTCGCCGATTGCAGATTGCCTTCGAGCGAGCCGCCCGAGAAAATCGGCGCGAGAAGCGATGCGCCCAGCGCCGTTGCCGTTTCGGCTGGACTTGCCGTCGCGAAGCTCCGCGTCAGCGAGGCGGTCAGATCAATGTTCGGAAAGAAGGCTGCCCGCGCTGCGCCGATATTGGCGTTTGCCGCCTGAAGCCGCGCTTCGGCGCTGCGAATATCGGGCCGCCGCTCAAGCAGGGCAGAGGGCTGGCCTGCCGCAATGGCGGGAAGTGTTATGCGATCAAGCGTCTCGGCTTCCACCGTGAAATTGCCCGGTGTGCGCCCGAGAAGAATGGCGAGCGCATTCTGGTTTTCGGCGAGGTTCGCGCGCAAGGCAGGAAGCCCCGCCTCGATTACGGCAATGGCGTTGCGCTGCTGCGCGAGATCGAGCCCTGAAATGCTGCCTGCCTTGTAGCGCGCTTCGACAATCGCAAGCGTGCTGCGCGCGGCTTCGAGAGATTCCTCGGAAATCGCGATCTGATCTTTCAGCGCCAGAATGGAAAAATAGGTGGTCGCCACCTGTGACTGGACGAGCAGCGCCGCCGCGTCCTTGTCATATTCCGTTGCCTGCAGGTTGAAGCTGGCGGCTCGCGATTCATTGCGGTAGCGGCCCCAGAGATCGAGCGCATAGCTTGCCGAAAGGCCGACAGTCGCGCTCTCCCGGCTTGATGCACCGTCAATGGAACGCGAGGAAGCGCTGCCGCTGCCAGAAAGCTGCGGCAAAAGGTTCGCGCCCGCAGACCGCGCCGCGCCCTGCGCCTGCTCCACGCGGGCCAGTGCCTGTGCGATAGTGAGATTGGAATCGAGAGCGGCTTGCATCAGCAGCGTGAGTTCGGGATCACCAAAGGCAGACCACCATTGCGTATGGGCAGCGACACTCAGTCCTGCGCCCTGCGGCCCATGCCAGCTATCCGAAGCGCCGATGCGAGGACGCTCATAATCGGGCGCGAGCGCGCAGGCCGAAAGCGCGCTTGCCAGAAGCAAGGGCAGGGCGGCGTGGCGAAGCTCTGTGACATATGAGAAACGCATATCTATTTCACTCCGATGCCAGTGCGATCACGGGATCAAGCTTCGCTGCCTTGCGCGCGGGCAGGTAGCCGAAAACAAGACCTGTCAGTACCGCGCAGCTGAAGGCGAGGAAGGACGGCATTGTGTTGATCTCGATATTCATGCCCGCTCCCGAAAGCAGCGTGGCGGTGGATATCCCGAGCAACACCCCAATCACCCCGCCGACGCCGCACACGACGAGCGCTTCCGTGTTGAACTGTACGAGAATGTTGTTCATGCG
>NZ_JBATWS010000307.1:0-2888 GCF_049672805.1 Parvibaculum sp. | reverse complement strand
CAAGCGCTCTCCCAACTGAGCTATGGCCCCATCCTGTTTGCGGCGCGGTTTGGGAATCGCGCCGACGGTGGCGGAACTTAGGGCCGCTCTCTCAATCAATCAAGAGAAACTTGGCCCTTTGTCCGCCCTTTATCGTGTGTCAGTCGTCGTCGTCGCTCTTACCGCCACGCACGATGCCGGAAACGTCGTCATCGCCGTCCTCGTCATCCGGCAGGAAAGCGTCGTCTGCCTCGTCATCCACGTCCACATCGACATCAACATCGTCGATATCGATGTCAATATCATCATCAGCCGCCAGCTCGTCATCGCGCATGGCGTCGAGCGAGACGTTATCCTCATCATCCAGGATAACCCGCTTGGGTGCCTTTTCCTTCGGTTTCTCAACCGGCTTTGCGCGCTTTGCCTTTGGCCCGGCATCCGGCACATACTCGTGTTTGCACTTGGGGCAGACGACGGGATTCTTGTTCAGGTCGTAAAACTTCGCGCTGCAGCTCGGGCAATCGCGTTTGGTTCCCAACTCGGGTTTGGACAAGTTCTACACTCCCCGCATCCAATTGCGTCTCAGGGCGCGCCCCGTCGGGGTGCGCGGCTCAATGCCTAGAAGGATTTTCCCATTGCCACGTTAAATTGCTCCTGTCAAAACCTATTCGCTCAGCACCGGAACCCCCACCTGAAACGGGTTTCGCACACAGGCCGGAGATCGTCCGGCGACACCTTCAAAGCCGCGCTGGCAGGACCCTTCAATTGACCGCATCACATCGTTCTTCCCCCCGCAGTCTCACCGCCGAACCCTCCTCTGCCCTTGAGGGCTCGATCCGGGTGCCGGGCGACAAATCCATCTCGCATCGCGCGCTGATTTTCGGCGCGCTTGCCGTTGGCGAGACCCGGATCGAAGGGCTTCTCGAAGGGGAAGACGTGCTTGCCACGGCGGAAATCATGCGCCAGTTCGGCGCAACAGTGACGCGCACCGGCGAAGGCGCCTGGTCGGTGCATGGCGTGGGCGTGGGCGGGCTGAAAGAGCCTGAAGCACCGCTTGATTTCGGCAATTCGGGCACGGGCGCCCGCCTCATCATGGGGCTTGTCGCCGGACACCCGATCACCGCGACCTTTATCGGCGACGCCTCGCTGTCGCGCCGCCCGATGGGCCGGGTCATAGACCCGCTGAGCCTTATGGGCGCGCATTTCCATGCCCGCGATGGCGGCAAGATGCCGCTGACGCTGACAGGCGCGCGGCCTGCCATGCCCATCACCTATCGCTCGCCTGTTGCCTCGGCGCAGGTGAAATCCGCCATCCTGCTTGCCGGCCTCAACGCGCCAGGCGAGACCTGCGTGATCGAACCCGTGCCGACGCGCGACCACACGGAGCGGATGCTGCGGGCCTTTGGCGCACAGGTTGATACGCGCGAGGGCGAGGGCGGGCTTGAAATCCGCCTTGTCGGCCAGCCCGAACTCACACCCTGCCCCATCACTGTGCCGGGCGATCCCTCATCTGCCGCCTTCCCTGTGGTGGCCGCGCTGATCGTGCCCGGCTCGGAAGTCATTGTGAAAGGCATCACGCTCAATCCGCATCGCGCGGGGCTTTACACGACGCTGATGGAAATGGGTGGCGACATCGAAGTGATGAACCAGCGCGATGAAGGCGGCGAGCCGGTCGCTGATCTGCGCGTGCGGTCAAGCCGCCTGCGGGGCATTGACGTGCCGCCTGCGCGCGCGGCCTCCATGATCGACGAATATCCGGTGCTTGCCATTGCCGCCGCCTTCGCCGAGGGCGAAACGCGGATGAGCGGTATTCACGAGCTTCGCGTAAAGGAAAGCGACCGTATCGCGGCCACCGCTTCGGGCCTGCGCGCCAATGGCGTGAAGGTTCACGAAACGGAAGACAGCATGACGGTGGAAGGGCGGAGCGGCGATGTGGGCGGGGGCGGCCATGTCGCCACCCATATGGATCACCGCATCGCCATGTCCTTCCTCGTGATGGGGCTCGCGACGCAGAAGCCCGTGACGATTGATGACGGTGCGATGATCGCGACGAGCTTCCCCGATTTCACGCATCTCATGCGTGGCCTTGGCGCCAGCATTATCGGGCAAGGCCAGTGAGCAAGGGCGTGCACAACAGGAGCATCGTCATTGCGGTGGACGGACCTGCCGCCTCCGGCAAGGGCACGCTGGCGCGCCGCCTTGCCACCCATTACGGCTTTGCCTATCTCGACACGGGCTCGCTCTACCGGGCCGTCGGTCAGGCGGTGCGGGCGGGGGGTGGTGACCCGGCTGACAAGGAAGCAGCCCTTGCCGCCGCAAAAGCGCTTGATGTTTCCCGGATCGACGAGCAGGCGATCCGCACGGCAGAGGCAGGCGAGGCTGCCTCCCTCGTTGCCGTGATGCCCGAGGTCCGGGCGGCTATCCTCCATTTTCAGCGCGATTTCGCCTCACGCCCCCCTCAGGGCGAGCCGGGTGCCGTGCTGGACGGGCGGGACATCGGCACGGTGGTCTGCCCCGGCGCCCAGGCCAAGCTTTTCGTGACGGCAAGGCCGGAAATCCGGGCACGCCGCCGGTGGCTCGAACTCAAGAATTCGGGGGCAGACGTCACCGAGGCACAAGTCCTTGATGATATTGTCGAAAGGGACCGGCGAGACGCCGAGCGGGCAGCCAGCCCCATGAAGCCCGCCGAGGACGCGCACTTGCTCGATACCTCCGATTTGAGTATAGAAGCGGCGTTCGGCGCAGCCGTCGCGATCATAGATAAAGCATTGGGTTGAGTGCGTTTTCGCCCCCACGGGCGAGCGCCTTTTTTCGCATTTGCAGATGCTGTGGCAGGCGGAGGTTCCGGGCATATCCGCAACCCCTAACCGAGTGCCCAATCCATATGCTCCCTTGCGACTAAACGATTT
>NZ_JBATWS010000306.1:0-2734 GCF_049672805.1 Parvibaculum sp. | reverse complement strand
CTCTCATGGGCATTTGGCCTGCCTGTGCCCGGCACGTTGATCGGTATTCTGATCCTGCTTGCGCTGCTGCTCTCGCTCCGGCGCATTCCTGAGCCGGTGGCGCGCGTGTCGGATTTCCTGGTCACCCATCTCAATTTTTTCTACATACCGGCGGGCGTCGGCGTGATGGGCTATGGGGCGCTTCTCACCAGGGATCTCTGGCCGGTCATCATCGCGCTTGTTGTCAGCACTTTTCTCGCCATGCTTGCCGCAGGCTTTGCCTTCCAATGGACCGCACGGCTGACCGAGAAGAGGGAAGAGCAATGAGCGCTTTTAGCGCAGGTGACCTGATGACGGCGGTGCTGTGGATCGCCGTCACGCTTGCCTTCTATCTGCTCGCACGCCGCATTCAGGGCGCAGCGGGCGGCACGCCGCTCGCAAACCTCGTGCTCCTTGGGGCCGCGCCAATCATAGCGCTGATCTATGTCGCGGATATTGAGTTGAATGCCTATATGCAGGGCGGCAAGGTGCTGCTCTGGCTCGTCGGGCCTGCAACGGTTGCGATTGCGGTGCCGCTCTATCGCAATTTCGCGCGTGTGCGCTCGGCGCTTCTGCCCATGAGCGTGTCGCTTGTTGTCGGTTCGAGCGTTGCCGTTCTCTCCGCATTGCTGATCGGGGAGGCGATGGGTGCAAGTGTAGAGACGATCCGCGCGCTTGCGCCGAAATCTGTCTCGACGCCGATTGCGATGGGCATTGCCGAGGAGATCGGCGGCTATCCTTCCCTCGCCGCCGCTTTCGTGATCTTCACCGGCATTGTCGGTGCCGTTTTTGGGGCGGGCTTCTTCACGCTGGTGCGCATACGCGATGCTCGCGCGCGCGGCTTCGCCATGGGCATTGCCGCACATGGCATAGGCACGGCAAGCATCTTTCGGGAAGGGGAAGTGCAGGGTACTTTCTCAGGCGTCGCCATGGCGTTGAACGGGATTATCACCGCGCTGGTGTTGCCGCTGCTATGGCTCGCTTTTGCCTGAGCATCATTGCAAGCGAAGCAACGAAGCAACAGTCTCTAGGCCGAACAGCTCGCACCACCCAGCACGCAGAACTTCGCGCAATGGCGGTGATTGAGTTTGACCGTGCCAAGGCTCTCTTCAAGCGTCACGCCCATCTCAAACTGCGGATCATCGGGCAGAAGTGTGCAGGCAATGACGACCGGCGAAGATGCCCCCTTCCGCTTCACCACCATGCGGCTCGTCGCGCACATCATGCGGGCGGGATCGACATGCAATATGCCCCAGCAGGCCGTAGTGATTTCGGGCACCTCAGCGGCTTCGTCCATCTCCGGGAAAAGCACAAGTGATGAGGGATTGAACGCATCAAGCGGCAGCGCCTCGCGGGCGAACAAATCCGCATAGCCGCGTCGCTCATCCTCTTCCGTCTCGCCGGATGTCGTGCGCCCCGCTACCGCAAGCGCAAAGCCGTGCGATGCCAGCCAGCGCAACCCTTCCATTGTTTTCACGAAACTGCCTGCGCCACGTTCCCTGTCATGCAGGGCTTCCGTGTGATGGTCGAGGCTCACGCGAAGTTTGAGCGCATTGCCATATTTTTTGCGGAGCGCAAGCAAGCCCTCCTGAATGCGCGGGCGCTGCATGGGCTGCATCGCATTGGTGAGGACGAGGGCGGAATGACCGTGTGACAGGGCTTCTTCCAGCATGAGAAGCGTGTCGGGGTTCATAAAGGGTTCGCCGCCCGTAAAGCCGATTTCGGGAAGCGGTGTTCCCTCACGGGCGGCAATGTCGCGTGCGTCCGCCATATAGCGCGCGGCCTCTGCGGCGGAGATATAGACAAGGCGGTCATCTGTCGGGCTTGAATGGATATAGCAATGCGCGCATTCGATGTTGCAGAGCGTACCCGTATTGATCCAGAGCGTTTCTAGCCGCGCAAACGTCACCGAGGCGCGGACCTCGCCCCGCGCAGTGATGTCAGGATCGCTAAATTTTTCGATCACGGTCTGGTTCATGGGAGTAAGGCTATCATTGTGCTGTGCCTTCGCCATTCACAAATCGCTGAGGCTTGATAATCTGCGGCTCCAATCAGGTGGGGGTGGATGATGGAGCGGCAGGTGCAGCGGGAACTGACGGCGGGTGATCTTCTGGACGCGAAGGGGCGGCTTGTCGAGCCGGGCTGGGCGCGGCAGGAGATGAAACGCTACAGCCGCGCGGCCATTCGCGCGCCCTGGCACCGCATCAAGGAATGGGACTATTACTGCGTCCTGAATGATCGCTATGGCTTTGCCTGCGTCGTGGCGGACAATTCCTATATGGGCCTGCTGAACGCGGTCTGGCTCGATTTCGAGAAGCCGGGTTTCATCGAGGATGGCGTCATCATTCCTTTGCCGCGCGGCAGGATGAACCTGCCCGCGAGCGCCGATCAGGGCGACATTGTTCAGCATCACCCGAAAATGGATATTGCCTTCCGACATGAAGCGGGCGGGCGACGCCTTACCCTTTCTGCGCCGGGCTTCGGGCGGGGCAGGGGGATCACGGCTGATCTTTTCCTGCATCAGCCCGAGATGGACCGCATGGTCATCGCAACGCCCTTTCCGAATGCGCCGCGCGCCTTCTATTACAATCAGAAGATCAACTGCCTGCCTGCAGAAGGCAGCGTGACAATGGGCGGCGAGACTTTCGCCTTCGAACCGGCCACCTCCTTCGGCGTCCTCGATTGGGGGCGCGGCGTCTGGACCTATGACAATGTC
>NZ_JBATWS010000305.1:0-2831 GCF_049672805.1 Parvibaculum sp. | reverse complement strand
CCGCGACAGAGGCTTCAAAGAAAGGGAAATCATTGCGGAGATAGACCGCAACGACATCGCCCGCCCCGATCCCCAGCGATTTGAACCCGCTCGCCGCCTTGGCTGCTCGCAGCGCAATCGCCGCATTTGCCTCGGCGCGCGCGCCGGACATGATCCTCGCTTCAGACATCGTCTCCTCCCCAGGGACAGCCGTGTTTTCGGCAAAGTGTAGCAGGCGGTGCGGAAGCGAGAAGGGATTTTGCGGGGTGCTACACCGCATTCTGAAGGCCCGGAATCCGATAATGCCGGGAAATCGGATGGAACCCCGGCCCGGGCCGAGCGTTCATTCTGCGATCCGGCCGGGTGGTACTGCCCCCGACGCCGACGGCTGTGGCCACAAATGGAGACGCTCAATGTTGCGCAAGACACTCTTCAGCATCGCCCTCATCCTGCCGCTCGCAGGCGGGCTTGCTGCCTGTGACGATCAGGGTCCGATGGAAGAAGCGGGTGAGAAACTTGATGAAGCCGCGAACACGGATCGCGGCCTGTTCGAGGATGGCCCGGCTGAAGAATTGGGCGAGACCATCGACAACGCTACCGACAACTGATTTTCGCAGCGCCTTCTGCCCCCCGGGAGGCGTAGCGGCTTGGGCCTGTTCCTTTGAGGAACAGGCCCATTTTTATGCGTCAGCTGTAGCGCGCTTCCCGCTCCTTGCCCTTGTCGCCGCCCCTCACCTCGCCGAGCGCCCATTCGAGATCGGTGAGATATGTGTCGGTCACGCTCGCATGGAAGGGCGAGAGCATGAGGTGAAGCCCTTTCGGCTCGGTCGTCAGGCTCGTGAACCAGCCGCGCTCGAAGAGTTTGCCCCAGATGGCGAAGGGGTCCACTTCATCATGGGTGAAGGAGACGATGCCGAGCTGCGGGCGACCGAGCACGCGGAAGCCGAGCTTCGCAACGCCCGCTTCAATCGTCTCGCGCGCATCCGTCACCTGTTTGTGTTTCGCGCGGTAGCCTTCCTCGCCGAGAAAATTCATCACCGCCCAGGCAGCCGCAATCGCGCCGCCCGGTCGCGTGCCTGCGAGCGTCGGTGTCACCATCCGCCCGCCCGGCCAGTCCGAGCAGTCAAAGATCATATGCGCCCGCAGCTCTTCCGAACGGAAGAGAACGGTGGAAGCCCCCTTCGCGCAATAGCCATATTTGTGAAGATCAGCAGACATGGACATGACGCCCGGCACTTCAAAATCGAAGGGCGGTATGTCACCGCCATTCATGCGCACGAAAGGCGCGATATAGCCGCCCACACAGGCGTCCACATGAAGCCAGAGGCCGCGCTTCTCCGCGAGGTCGCCAAGCTTTTCGATAGGGTCGATCAGCCCGTAGGGGAAGCAGGGCGCGGAGCCGACAAGCATGATGGTGTTGCCATCCGCCGCCTTCCCCATCGCCTCTGCATCGGCGAGAAGATCGGCGCAGGGCACGCGGCGCATCTCGATCTCCATCATCTTCGCTGCCTTGTCGAAGGCCGGATGGGCAGACCACGGCGCGACGATGTTGCAGCCGCCGGTGACGCCTTTCACCTTCCGCGCATAGTCGCGCGCGGTCTTCACCGCCATGGTGATGCTGTCCGTGCCACCGGAAGTGATGTTGCCGGCTGAACCTTCTGGCCCGTGCAGCAGGCCGAGACCCATCGCGACGACCTCATCCTCCATCTGCTTCAGGCTCGGAAAGGCCATCGGGCCGAGGCCGTTCTCCGACATGAACATCGTGTAGGCCTCTTTCTGGACCTCAGCGACATCCGGCCCCGCATTAAAGACATAGACGGCTGTCTTGCCTTCGCGCCACTTCACGTCATTGGCGCCGCGCGCCGTCATCTCGTCTTTCAGCTTGCCCCATTCCGTGCCTTTTTTCGGCAGCGTCACGCCCATGTTCTTGCTCCTGTCGTTGAGGTGACAAGACTAGCAGGGCGGGGCGAGGCATCAATGGTGATGATGCCCGCCGCCATTCTCATGGATGAGATGAAGCATGGGCGCAGGCCGGGCAAGAGAATGGGGGTCCATGTCCGGCGTCGCAATTTCATCCCAGTTTACCGAGCCTTTTTCGCAGACCTGCTCCACGGGGAAGAAAAGCATCATGATGTCTGCATCATTCGGCAGCTTCGTCATGAAGGCGAACTCATCAAACATGTCATCGGCAAGCGGCCCGCCTTCCCATGTCACCTTGACGACACCCTCGTTCACCTCGCGGCCATGCAGCGTGTAGCTTTTCTTGTAAGCCGCCTTTTCGGTGATGACGGTCCAGCCATGCTTTGGCTGCGGCTTCACCGAGATCACACCTTCGGGAATACGGATCGAGATGGCAGTGGTGGCGGATCCGTCGCAGCCATGCGGCACGCGGAACGTGGCCTTGAAATAACTTCCCGCCGGAGCATTCGTCTCGTCAAGGACGACATGGGCGGCGGCTGGTGTGGTGAGCGTGGCGGCGAGTAAGGCCGCACTGAGAATATTCAGAGCTTTCATATTTTCCTCCCGTTTCAAAAAGCGATCTTCAGCCCGGCGAAGACGCTGCGGCCCTCGCCCGGATAAAACACATCGGTCGCAGTAACACGCGCATCGGTGATGGCGGTGTAAGTGGAGATGTATTTCTTGTCGGTCAGATTGCGCGCATCCACGAAGAGGCGGACGCCTTTGGTGATATCCACACCACCCTCAATGCCGATTGTCGCGTAGCCGGGCGCTTCCAGCGTATTGGCATAATCGACATAGCCGCCCTCCGGCACCCATTCGATCTTTGGCGCAATATCCCAGCCAAGCCCGTTGGGCGCGGGTGCCTTGTAACGCAGCGCCGCGACATAAAC
>NZ_JBATWS010000304.1:0-2729 GCF_049672805.1 Parvibaculum sp. | reverse complement strand
GCTGACAGAGGTTGCGGCCCTTCTGCTCGACGGGCTTGACGAAGACACGGTTGATTTCCGCGAAACCTATGACGGCGAGGATGAGGAGCCGGTGGTGCTGCCGGGCGCCTTTCCGCAGCTTCTTGCCAATGGCGCGGCGGGTATTGCAGTCGGTATGGCAACAAGCATTCCGCCGCACAATGCGGCAGAGCTTTGCGATGCGGCGCTTCATCTCATCAAGCATCCGAATGCGCGCACGGAAAAGCTCGTTGATTTCGTGAAGGGGCCGGACTTCCCGACGGGCGGCATCATCATCGAGCCGCGCGCCTCTATCGTGGAAGCCTATGAGACGGGACGTGGTGGTTTCCGCGTGCGGGCCCGCTGGGAGATGGAGGAACTGCCGCGCGGGTTGTGGCAGATCGTCGTCACCGAAATCCCCTATCAGGTGCAAAAATCGAAGCTGATCGAAAAGATCGCGGAACTGCTGCAGGCAAAGAAGCTGCCGCTGCTCGAAGATGTGCGTGATGAAAGCGCGGAAGAAATCCGGCTTGTTCTCGTGCCGAAGGCGAAGACGGTCGAGCCTGAACATCTGATGGAATCACTGTTCCGCATGACCGAGCTTGAAAGCCGCTTCCCGCTGAACCTGAACGTGCTTTCAGCGGGGCAGGTGCCGGGCGTCATGTCGCTGCGCGAGGCGCTGCTTGCGTGGCTCGAGCACCGCAAGAATGTGCTGGTGCGTCGCTCCAACTTCCGCCTCGACAAGATTGCAAAGCGGCTGGAGGTGCTGGAAGGCTATCTCAATGCCTATCTCAATCTTGATGAAGTGATCCGTATCATCCGCGAGGAGGATGAGCCAAAACCTGCGCTCATCAAGCGCTTCAAGCTGACGGATAATCAGGCGGAAGCGATCCTCAATATGCGCCTGCGCAGCTTGCGCAAGCTTGAGGAAATGGAAATTCGCGGCGAGCACAAGGAGCTGTCTGCCGAGCAAAAGGAGCTGAAGGCGCTTGTCAAATCGGAAGGCAAGCAGTGGGAGCGCGTGTCGGACGAAATCCGGCAGGTGAAGGCAACCTTCGGCCCCAAGACGAAGCTCGGCGCGCGCCGCACGACCTTCTCAGATGCGCCTGCAATCGACTTTGTGCCGGTTGAGGCGATGATCGAGAAGGAGCCGATCACCGTCATTTGCTCGCGCAAGGGCTGGATCCGGTCGGTGAAGGGGCATCTTGCGGCGGATGCAGATGTGAAGTTCAAGGAAGGCGACGGCCCGCGCTTCACGCTTCATGCGGAAACGACGGACAAGATTTTGCTGTTTGCGACGGATGGCCGTTTCTACACGCTGGATGCAGCCAAGCTGCCCGGCGGGCGCGGGCATGGCGAGCCGGTGCGCCTGATGATCGATCTTGATGAGAGCCGCGACATTGTAGAACTGTTCGTTCATCAACCGGGGCGCAAGCTGCTCGTTGCCTCGCATGAGGGCAACGGCTTTATCGTGCCGGAAGATGAAGTGGTCGCGATGCGCCGCGCGGGCAAGCAGGTGCTGAATGTTTCAGGCACGGATGAGGCGGTCGCCTGCGCCGTGGTGCAGGGCGACCATGTGGCGGTGATCGGTGACAACCGCAAGCTGCTCATCTTCCCGCTTTCGGAAGTAAACGAGATGACGCGTGGCAAGGGCGTGCGCCTGCAACGCTACAAGGATGGCGGGCTTGGCGATGTTAAGACTTTCACGTTGAAGCAGGGGCTTGTCGCCTATGACCGTTCGGACCGCGCGCGGACCTTTGATGGGTTGAAGGACTGGCTCGGCCAGCGCGCGCAGGCGGGCCGCCTGCCGCCCAAGGGTTTCCCTGTCGGGCACAAGTTTGGCGGCGGGTTCGGCTCGGTCTGAATCCGTTCTGCCACTCACGCTGCGTGCTGACGATCAGTTGATCGTCAGCTTCTGACGCAGTTCGTGGCCCCAGTAGTTCAGGAAGATGATGTAGTCGCCGGGCTTCACGCGCGCGGGATCGAGTGTCAGCGTGTATTCGCCGGAGATGGTGTGTTTGCCTTCCAGCTCTCCGCGTACAGGCACGTCGATGCAGGCGTCATCCGCGCGCTGCGACTGGATGAAGTCGCGGTTGTCGTCGGTCAGAAACCACCGGAAAATATTGCACTGGGACGAGGTTTCGAGCTGCAGCGGCTCATCCTGGTTATTGGCCAGAGTGACGCCGACCGTGAGGGTGAGCGGGCCGGTCTCTGTCCATGTCGTGGGCTGCGCAATGCGCGCGGTAAGCTCCACAGGCTCGTTAAACTGCACGCGGCCGGTGCTGATGAAATAGACAACAACGCCGACCATGGCGAGCACGACAAGCGCCATGCGGATGAGATTGCTGCTCGCTTCACTCGCAACGTCTTTCGGGTCTTTTCCTGACATTTCTCTTTCCGGCTGGTGCGATGCCTACATCGTACCAAAGATAAGGCGTGGCAGCCATGTTGCGAGTGCGGGGAAGAAAGCGACCGCCGCAAGCGCCACAAGTTGCAGGCCGACGAAGGGAATGGCGCCGCGATATATCTGCATCGTGGTCACACTGTCCGGGGCAACGCCGCGCAGATAAAACAGCGCAAAGCCGAAGGGAGGCGTGAGGAACGAGGTCTGGAGGTTTATCGCCATCATCACGCCGAGCCAGATGGGGTCGATGCCCAGCACCAGCAGAATGGGCGCGACGATCGGCACAACGACAAAGATGATCTCGATGAAGTCGAGGAAGAAGCCGAGT
>NZ_JBATWS010000303.1:0-2522 GCF_049672805.1 Parvibaculum sp. | reverse complement strand
CGATCACGGTGATCGATCTTTCCACCGTGCCGCCGGAAATTCTTGATGTGGTGATCTCGGTGATCTCCCGCCTTGCCTTTGATCTCGCCGTGTGGAGCAAGGGCGGGCTTCCCATGCTGCTCGTCTGCGAGGAAGCCCATCGCTATGCGCCTGCGGCGGTGGAGCTTGGCTTTGCGCCAACGCGTCAGGCGCTGTCACGCATTGCGAAGGAGGGACGGAAATACGGACTCTCTCTCGCCCTTGTCACGCAGCGACCTTCCGAGCTTGATGCGACGATCCTCTCCCAATGCAGCACGGTGGTTGCGATGCGGCTTTCGACCGAGCGCGACCAGCAGGTGATGCGCGCCAACACGCATGACGGTTCGCTCGACCTTCTCGACTTTCTGCCGCTTCTCGGGGACCGGGAGGCGATTGTGCTTGGTCAGGGCGTTTCCATGCCCATGCGCATTCGCTTTGCCGACATCACCTCGCGGGGCGTGCCGCAGAATCTCAATTCCGGTTTCTCCTATTCCTGGAGCAAGCCCAATCTCGACCGGGCCGGGCTTGAGGCGATTGTCTCGCGCTGGCGCCTGTCGGGCCGCGAGCGCAATCAGGGCTAGGCACTTCCGCGAATATCGGTGGTTTTCAATATCGGATTCACCCCGGCACTCGTTTTAGCGCGACGGAACGTCTCGCCGGGGATGGTGGCGGGTGCGCAAGCGCTGCCCAGTGGCTATGGTGCCTCTGATTCTTGTTCCAGAGGGAGGTTTCCATGCGCCGTCCGTTCCTTGCTTCTTTTCTTGCTCTCTTTCTGATCGCGCCGCTTCTCGGGGCGTGCGGCGAAAACGGCACGAGCGAAATCTCGGTTGCGGATGCCTGGGCGCGCGCGAGCGCCACGCGCACGGGGGCGGCCTATCTCACCATCGCAAATGGCGGCAAGGCGGATGACCGGCTGCTTGAGGCGCGGTCGCCCGTGGCCGAGAAGGTGGAAATCCACGACATGACGATGGAAGACATGGTCATGAGGATGCGGCGGCTCGATGATCTTCCGGTCGCGGCGGGAAGCCGTGTTGCGCTCGCGCCGGGCGGCAAGCACATCATGCTGATCGGCCTTTCCGGGCCGCTCACGGAAGGGATGGTCGTGCCGCTGACGCTTGTGTTCGAGAAGGCAGGTGAAGTTGCGGTCGAGGCGCCGGTACGCGCCGCCGGGCAGAGCGGTGGCCATGATGCGCATGATCATGGCGACCATGACCATGGTGAGCATGGCGCGGCGCATTGAGAGCGTCTTTATTCCGTCTTCAGAAGCCAGCCGCGCGACGCCTCGAATCACCGGAAAATTGTTGCAGCGCATATATTCAGTGTGCGGCGCAATAAAAATGAACGGCCCGGGCCAGTATTCCGCTGCGATCATTACAGCCGTGTCATAAATGCCATACCCCGCCCGAATGTTGCATCCGGAGCCCCGCTCCGCATCTGCGTAGTCTTGACTCGAACCCCCAATGAATGTGGGCTATGCGGCGAGGGATGCTGACTGGCCGGGGGGGAAACAGTCGATAATGCTTTCCGATTCAAAACCTCCCGTCCGGGCTGCAAGTTAGTGAAGCCATCGAGGATCGAGGAGGATCGCTCAATGAAAAGAGGAAGCGTCCAAAAGCTACTTTTGGGCAGTATAGCCGCGACGGCGATGATGTTCGCTGCGGGCGCGGCTAATGCCGTGGACTTCAAGTTCGGGGAGGTAACGCTCTCCGTGGACAATACCGCCTCGGTGGGTGTCGGTGTCCGTACGTCGAAGCAGCAGTGCTACAACGTCAGCATTTATAATGGTGGTTGCGGCTTTGCGAATGGCTCCGCGACCGGCGTTGAGTTCGGCGTCAACGATGACGACGGCAACGTCAATACGGATCAGTGGGATCCCTATTCAACCGCGATCAAGCTGACGACGGATTTCGAACTGAAGTACCGCAATTACGGTGCTTTCGTCCGTACCAAGCTGTTCTATGATCACTGGATCTATGAAGAACTCGGCACGCGGAACAACCGTTTCGGTGCACGCCCGATGGTGGACGCCGCCCGTGGCGATGACGCCCGCAACTTCGGTGGCCGTGGTGCCGATATTCTTGACGCCTTCGTCTATACGAACTTCGATGTAGGCAACACGCCTGTGTCTCTCCGCGCCGGTAAGCAGGTGATCAACTGGGGTGAAAGCCTTTTCATCCAGGGCGGCATCAGCTCCTACCTGCCGGTTGACGTCTCGGCCATTCGTACGCCGGGTTCGGAACTGAAGGAAGCCTATCTGCCGGTGCCGGCTCTTTATGGCTCGATCGGCCTGCCGCACAACATCCAGCTCGAAGCCTTCTGGCAGTTCGGCTGGGAAAAGACCAAGCTTGATGCTTGCGGCACCTTCTTCTCCGGCACGGACGCGGCTTGCGAAGGCGGCGCATATGTCATGAGCGCAGGTGAATATCCGACTGGTCCGATCACCATCCGCCGTCATGCTTCTGACGAAGGCGACGATACGGGCACGTTCGGCCTTGCCTTCAAGC
>NZ_JBATWS010000302.1:0-3522 GCF_049672805.1 Parvibaculum sp. | reverse complement strand
GACGGCCGGAGATCGGCGGCGCTCTGGATGGCAGCATCGCGGGCCGTGAGCATAAGCGGGCGTTTGAGCGCTATGTCCGCAAGGGCGAGGCGCCGGACCTGCGCGGGCTGGAGGCAAAGGCGCTCTCCGCCCAATCCGACCCCGATGGGGGTTATCTGGTTCCGGCGGAAACGGAAAGCATGATCGACCGCATCGTCGCGGAAGTCTCGCCCATCCGCGCCATTGCAGGCATCCGCCAGATCGGCGCATCGAGCTACAAGAAGCCCTTCTCGCGGGGCGGGTTACAGACGGGCTGGGTTGGCGAAACAGAGGCGCGGCCCCAGACCACGGCGCCAAACCTTGGCGAGATCGAGTTCCCGGCGATGGAGCTTTACGCCATGCCGGCGGCAACGCCGACGCTTCTCGAAGATTCCGCCGTCAGCATCGATCAGTGGCTTGCGGAAGAAGTGCAGACCGCTTTTGCAGAGCAGGAAGGTGAAGCCTTCGTGACGGGTGATGGGGTGAAGAAGCCGCGCGGCTTCCTTGACTATACCCGCATCGCCGACAGCAGTTGGGAATGGGGCAAGCTCGGCTTCATCGCCACCGGCAATGATGGCGCCTTCCCGACATCAAATCCGGGCGACAAGCTGATCGACCTCATCTATTCGGTGAAGTCGGGCTACCGCGCGAATAGCCGCTTTGTCATGAATCGGGCGACGCAGGCGGCGATCCGCAAGTTCAAGGATGTGGATGGCAATTATCTCTGGCAGCCGGGCCTCACCGCCGGTCAGCCGCCAACGCTTCTGAACTATCCGGTCACGGAAGTGGAGGACATGCCTTCCATCGCTTCCGACGCGCCGGCCATTGCGTTCGGTGATTTCCGTCGCGGCTATCTCATCGTGGATCGCCTCGGCATCCGCGTGCTGCGCGACCCCTACAGCGCCAAGCCCTATGTGCTTTTTTACACGACAAAGCGTGTGGGCGGCGGTGTGCAGAACTTCGAGGCGATCAAGTTCCTCCAGTTCTCGGCGTGAGGTCGTCATGCGCGACATTCACAATGGCCTGAGGGTCATCCAGACGCTCGACCCGAAGCTCACAACGGAAACGCGCCACGGCGCCCCCGTTGATGGCAAGGGCTTCGAGGCGGTCGAGCATATCATCGAGATCGGCGCAACGGCGGAGGAGCTTTCGGAAGAACTCTCCATCGCCTGTGTGCTCGAAGCCTCGGATGACGGCAGCTCCTGGCTGCCGGTGGAAGAGGCGCATGAAGTGCTCGGCGCGGCGCCGGATGAAGGCGGTATCTTCGCGCGTATAGAAAGCGCCAAGGACGATCTCTGCATCTGCCGCATCGGCTATGTCGGTCCGGCGCGCTACACGCGTGTCTCGGTCGAGCTGACCGGTACGCATGAAGAGGGAACGCCCGTTTCGGCTATCGCTCTTCTCGGCTTCGCGCATCTGAAGCCCGTCGCCTGACGCAAACATCGTCATGGCCGGAACCACCCGGCCATGACAGTCCCCCTTCATCCCGGAACATATGATGGCTCTCACACTCCTGACACCTCCGGCAGCGGAGCCGGTGGCGCTTGCTGACGCGCGCGCTCATCTCCGGCTGGATGCAACTGAGGAAGACGCGCTTCTCGGCTCGCTCCTCACCGCCGCGCGCATGGCCGTCGAAGCAGCGGCCCGCTATGCGCTTCTGCCCCAGTCCTGGCGGCTGACGCTTGATGACTGGCCGACACAGCCGGTGGAGATCCCCCTTGCGCCGGTTCTCACCCTTGATGCGGTCAGGGTGGCCACCATCGGCGGCTCGATGCTGACGATCGATCCGGCGTTCTACGAGGTGGATACGACCGGCACACCGCCTCGGCTCGCCGCAAGGCGCGGTCAGGCCTGGCCCATGCCGGCAACGCGGCTTGCAGGTATCGCAATTGATTTTACGGCGGGCCATGCGGCAGCGGCAGAAGTGCCCGCGCCGCTGAAACAGGCGATCCTGCTCCTTGCAGCGCACTGGTTTGAAAATCGCGAGCCTGTTCCGCTCGGCGCGAAAGCAGAGCTTCCCGCAATGGTCGCAGCGCTCATCGCGCCTTACCGGAGGCTTCATCTGTGATCGGTGAATTGCGAGAGCGTGTGACGCTGCAATCGCCCCTTCGCACGGCAGACGGAGCAGGGGGTGCCAATATTAGCTGGGGCGAGGACCTCTCTGTCTGGGCAAAGGTCGAGCAGCTGGGAGGAGATGAAAGTGTAAGCGCTGATCGGCTTGCCGCGCACGCGCGCCTTCGCGTCACCATTCGTTACCGCAAGGATGTGGCCACGGAAATGCGTCTTCTCTGGCGCTTGCGAGCCTATGGCATTCGTGCGCTGCGCGATGCGGATGGTGATAAACGCTTTCTCGTTCTTGATTGTGAGGCCCGCGTATGACAGCCGATCTCGCCCTTCAGAAAGCAATCTTCGCACATCTCGCGGTGGATACGTCGCTTGCCGCGTTGGTCGGTGCGCGCATTTACGACAATGCACCCGGAGATGCCGTCTTTCCGTTCCTTGTGCTCGGCGAGAATGACACGCGCAACTGGCCGGGCGGCATGGAACATCGCCTCGCGCTTCATTGCTTCTCGCGCAGCGGCGGCCGCATGGAGGCAAAGGGCATCCTTGGTGCTGTTCATGCGGCGCTCGATGACAAGCCCCTCACGCTCGAAGGTCACAACCTCGTCAATCTCCGCTTTCTCGACAGCACCACGCGGCGCGAGGCGGATGGAACAACATGGCGCGGCACAATCCGCTTCCGCGCCATCACCGAAAAAACGGGAGAAACCGCATGACTGCCCAGAAAGGCAAGGATCTGCTCCTGAAGCTCGACAGCACGGGCGAAGGGAACTTCACCACGGTGGCGGGCCTGCGCTCCCGCGCCATTTCCTTCAACGCGCGCGCCGTGGATGTTACCCATGCGGAATCCGCAGGCCGCTGGCGCGAGCTGCTGGAAGGGGCGGGCATCCGCTCCGCCGCGATCACGGGTCGCGGAATTTTCCGCGACGCATCATCCGATGAAAGCGTCAGAAGTATTTTCTTTGCGGGCTCCATCCGAAACTGGCAGGTGGTGATCCCCTCTTTCGGTACGGTGAGCGGTCCTTTCCAGATCACCGCTCTCGAGTTTGCAGGCGACCATGATGGCGAAGTCACCTTCGACCTCGCGCTGGAAAGCGCCGGCGAAATCAGCTTCACGGTGGCCTGATCTACAATGTCAATAAGCGCCTGCCACGCAGATCCGTCTTCGGAACGACGATCTCGCCTGTTACCACATCTTCAACCCAAACCGTGTAAATGAAAAAGCGTTGGCTATCGAACTGCTTCAAGCTGTGCTCATATCTGGCAATGTAGGAAGCGCCAGGTTTGACATCGAGAAGAACAGGCAAATACAGATTTCCAGAACCACTCCGCATCAAGATTGCTATCGCGCGCACGCCGGGTACAAGCGTCACCGGTTTTGACGGATCCCACCTGGCAGGCGACAGAATATTCGCCTCCCTGCCTTCTGGCACAATCTGACCA
>NZ_JBATWS010000301.1:0-3697 GCF_049672805.1 Parvibaculum sp. | reverse complement strand
TTCTTCCACCGCGATTGGCGGCGGCGTGTGGATCGTTATTATGCGAGCCATGTTGAGCGTCATCATTCCGACCCTGAATGCAGGGGAAACCCTCACACGCACATTGGCACCTCTGGTGCCGGGCGCGGTGAAAGGGCTTGTGCGCGAGGTGATCGTGGTCGATGGCGGCTCCACCGATGGAACGCTGGAGATCGTCGAATCGACTGGCGCAAAACTCATCCGCGCGCCGAAGGGGCGCGGCCGGCAGCTGGCGGCAGGCGCAAAGGCAGCGCGAAGCAACTGGCTGCTTTTCCTCCATGCCGACACCGTGCTCGAGGAAAGCTGGATCAGCGAGATCCAGATATTTTTCGAGCAGGTCGAAAGCGGGCGCTTCCGGGACGGGGAGATGGCCGCCGCCTTCCGCTTTGCGCTGGATGACTTTTCGGGCCGGGCGCGGCTGATCGAGCGCATGGTGGCGCTGCGCTGCGCACTCTTTCGTCTGCCCTATGGCGATCAAGGGTTGATCGTGCATCGCAGGCTTTATGAAAAGGTAGGCGGCTTCCGCGACCTGCCGCTGATGGAAGATGTGGATCTCGTGCGGCGTATTCCGCGTCGCCGCCTTCTCATGTTCCGTAGCCAGGCGGTGACAAGCCCCGCGCGTTACATCCGCGATGGCTTCCTTGCGCGTTCGCTGCGCAACCTGACATGCCTCGCGCTTTATTATTTGCGTGTGCCGCCGCGCATCATTGCGCGGGTCTATGGCTGAAATCCGCCGCGCCTTCATGCCTCTTCATCCCCAGCTCGTTATCATGGCGAAACAGCCGCTGATCGGCCGCGCGAAGACACGTCTCGCGCGCGATATCGGCGCGGTGGAGGCGCTGCGCTTCGTGCGCGTTACGGGCGACACACTTCTGCGCCGTGTCGCGCGCAATCCGCGATGGCGCACGCTCGTCGCCGTCACGCCGGACAGTGCTTGCGCGGAAAAGGGCTTCTGGCCGGCGGATATTCCGCGCATCGCGCAAGGCGCGGGTGATCTTGGCGCGCGCATGGGCCGCCTCTTCAGAACGCTGCCGCAAGGCCCGGTCCTCATTATCGGTTCCGATATCCCGGACATCACGAGACGCCATATCGCCGAAGGCTTTACGGCACTCCGCGCGCATGACACGGTGCTTGGCCCGGCAGAGGATGGCGGCTATTGGCTCATCGGCATGAAGCGCCGTCCGCGCATCGTTGATATTTTTGAGGGCGTGCGCTGGTCGAGTGAACATGCAATGGAAGACACGATGAGAAACATCACGGCGCGGGGCATGAGCTGCGCCCTGCTCGATACGCTCGCCGATATCGACACAGGCGCGGACCTTGCCGCATGGCGGGGGCGGGCATGAGCGATCTTGATCCCTTCAAGGTCTTTCTCGATCTGCAACTCGCCCTGCCGCGCAACGGGCCAGGAAGTCGCGCGGCAACGGAGGCCACCTTCGCGCTTTTGCCGCCGCTCCCCGCATCGCCGGATTGCCTCGATATTGGCGCGGGGCAGGGCGCATCAACTTTCGATCTGCTCCGCCTCACCAATGGCCGCGTTACGGCAGTCGATCTCTATGAGCCTTTTCTGGAAAGGCTTTATGAGCGCGCGGAGCGGGAAGGCAGCAGCGATGAACGGCTGATCATCAAGCGCGCCGATATGGAGGCGCTGCCTTTCCATGAAGGCGAGTTCGATCTCATCTGGTCGGAAGGCGCAATCTACATCGCAGGCTTTGCGCGCGGGGTGAAGCTCTGGCGGCGCTTTCTGAAAGCCGGTGGCTGCGTTGCCGTTTCGGAATGTAGCTGGCTGACAGACAATCCGTCGGATGAGGTGCGCGACTTCTGGGATGAAGCCTATCCGGGCATGAGTGCGATCGGGGACAATATCGCGGCGGCGGAGCGCGCCGGGTATGAAGTGCTCGGCACGCATGTGTTTGGTGAGGAAGATTGGTGGGCGGAATATTATCGCCCGATGCGTGCGCGGATCGCAGAGATGCGTGACACCTACGGCGATGAGGCGGAAGCTGTGCTTCGAGACGCAGAGGCCGAGATTGCTCTTTTTGAGAACAATCCCGGCCAGTATTCCTACGTCTTTTATGTATTGCGGCGGAAGGACTAGTTCTTCGCCCTGAGCGCGTCGCGAATTTCTTCCAGAAGCACTTCCTGCCGGGGCGGTGCCGCCGGGGCCGGCTCTTCACCCTTCGCAATACGCGCGCGCAGCGCATTCATCTGCTTGATGACGAGGAACAGCGCGAAGGCCACGATGGTGAACTGGATCACCGCATTGATGAAGCGGCCATAGGCGATGACGGGGATGCCGGCTTCCTTCGCCGCGTCAACCGTGGCCGGACCGTTTTCCGCAAGGGTCAGCGCAATGAAGTACTGGCTAAAATCGACACCGCCCATCAATGCGCCAATGGGCGGCATGAGCACGTCGTTCACAAGCGATTGAACGATGGTCGTGAAGGCGGCACCGATAATGATACCGACCGCCATGTCGAGCACATTGCCCTTCAGGGCAAATTCGCGAAATTCCTTGAACATTCCTGGCTCTCCAGCCTCGTTGATTCCCACCCGGATCAAGGGTGCCGCGAGTGCGGGAGAGGCACAACGGGAAAAACGCTTTTACTTCCGCTGTTTGTATTCCTGAATCTGCGGAAGGATCTCGACGAAATTGCAGGGCCGGAAGCGATTGTCGAGCTGGTGAATCAGAATTTCATCCCAGCCATCCTTGCAGGCATTTGGCGAGCCGGGCAGCGCAAAGAGCAGCGTGCCGCCCGCAATGCCGGCTGTGGCGCGAGACTGAATTGTCGAGGTGCCGATCTTTTCAAAGGAAACGCGATGAAAGATGGCGGAGAAACCGTCAATTTCCTTGTCATAAACGGAGCGGAAAGCCTCCGGCGTCACGTCGCGGCCCGTAAGCCCCGTGCCACCGGTGGAAATCACCACATCGACTGAACTGTCGGCGATCCATGTCATGAGCGCGCCGCGAATATGCACAATGTCATCGGGAACAATGCGCCGCGCGGCAACGCTGTGCCCCGCCGCTTTGATCCGCTCGACCAGGACATCGCCCGATTTGTCATTCTCGAAGGTGCGCGTGTCGGAAACGGTGAGCACGGCAATTCTGACAGGAATGAAGTCGCGGGTGGTGTCGATCTCGGACATAGGGAGCCTTTCGTTTGGGGAACGGGTCCATATAACCGAAAAGAACCGCCCTGTCGCGGCGTAACGCGTTCTAGCGCGTAACCCCCTGATAAAGCGGCCATGTGCCTGCCGCCGTTGCATCCAGCGAACCGACCGGCTGGCCAAGGCGTTCGCTGTAAATCCAGTAATTTGTGACGACACGCTCGATATAGCCGCGCGTTTCCGCCGCCGGGATGCTTTCGATGAAAAGGAAGGGATCGCCCCGGAAATCCATGCTGGCGAGCCAGCGGGAAAGATTGCCCGGCCCGCCATTATAGGCCGTGGTGAGCATGAAGAGATTGCCGTATGGCTCACCGGAATGCATCAGCTGCTCGATATACTCCTGCCCGAGCGTGATGTTGAAGGTGGGATCAAGCAGCTTGTCGCGATTGCCGCCCGCAAGCGACTGGTCGCGCGTGAGGTGGCTCGCTGTCGCAGGCATGATCTGCATCAGCCCGCGCGCTCCTGCCCATGAGGTTGCGTCGGGAAGGAACTTGCTCTCCTGCCGCATGAA
>NZ_JBATWS010000300.1:0-3278 GCF_049672805.1 Parvibaculum sp. | reverse complement strand
TTTTGGGAGAAGACCCGCGGACTCAACCGCCGGCCGGAATAAAAAGCATATCGTCAGGAGACTTTTTCATTGGCTAACACAGGAAGCGCGCTCAATCCGAGCCGCGAAGATTTCGCCGCCCTGCTCGAACAGTCCTTCATGGACAGCAACATGCAGGAAGGCTCCGTCATCAAAGGGACGGTTGTTGGCGTCGAGAACGACCTCGCCATCATTGACGTCGGCCTGAAGACCGAAGGCCGCGTCCCCCTCAAGGAATTCGCCGCGCCCGGCAAGCCCGCCAACATCAAGGTGGGTGACACGGTCGAGGTTTATCTCGAGCGCATCGAGAACGCGATGGGCGAAGCGGTTCTGAGCCGCGAAAAGGCCAAGCGCGAAGAAAGCTGGATCCGCCTCGAAGTTGCCTTCGAGAAGCAGGAACGCGTTGACGGCCAGATCTTTGGGCGCGTGAAGGGTGGCTTCACCGTCGATCTCGACGGCGCCGTTGCCTTCCTCCCCGGCAGCCAGGTCGATATCCGCCCGGTGCGCGATGTCACGCCGCTGATGAACATTCCGCAGCCCTTCCAGATCCTGAAGATGGACAAGCGCCGCGGCAATATCGTCGTGTCGCGTCGTGCCGTCCTCGAAGAGACCCGCGCCGAACAGCGTCAGGAACTCGTCGAGAACCTCAAGGAAGGCCAGGTGCTCGAAGGCGTGGTCAAGAACATCACCGATTACGGTGCGTTCGTTGATCTCGGCGGCGTGGACGGCCTGCTGCATGTCACCGACATTGCATGGCGCCGCGTGAACCATCCGACCGAAGTTCTCTCGATCGGCCAGACCGTGAAGGTTCAGGTCATCAAGGTGAACCACGAGACGCAGCGCATCTCGCTCGGCATGAAGCAGCTCGAAGCCGATCCGTGGGAAGGCGTCGAAGCGAAGTACCCGCTCGAAGCCCGCTTCAAGGGCCGCGTGACGAACATCACCGATTACGGTGCCTTCGTGGAGCTGGAGCCGGGTGTGGAAGGTCTCGTCCATGTTTCCGAAATGAGCTGGACGAAGAAGAACGTGCATCCGGGCAAGATCGTTTCCACCTCGCAGGAAGTGGAAGTGATGGTTCTCGAAGTGGATCCGGTGAAGCGCCGTATCTCGCTCGGCCTCAAGCACTGCATGGACAATCCCTGGACGACCTTTGCCGAGCGTTTCCCGCCCGGCACGATCGTCGAAGGCGAGATCAAGAACATCACCGAGTTCGGTCTCTTCATCGGCCTCGACGCCGATGTGGACGGCATGGTGCATATGTCCGATCTCGACTGGAACCGGTCCGGCGAAGAGGCCATGACCGACTACCAGAAGGGCCAGATCGTGAAAGCGGTCGTGCTCGACGTGGACACGGAGAAGGAGCGCATCTCGCTCGGCATCAAGCAGCTTGGTGGCGACCCGATGGAATCGCTCGGCGACATCCGCAAGGGTGCGGTCGTTACCTGCACGGTGACTGCCGTGACCGAGAACGGCCTTGAGGTGACGGTTGGCGAAGACAATATGGCCGCCTTCATCCGCCGTGCGGAACTGGCCCGCGACCGTGGCGACCAGCGCCCTGAGCGTTTCGCCGTCGGCGACAAGGTCGATGCCCGCGTGACGCAGTTCGATCGCGCCGCCCGCAAGATCCAGCTTTCGATCAAGGCGCTGGAAATCGCGGAAGAAAAGGAAGCCGTTGCTCAGTACGGCTCCTCCGATTCGGGTGCCTCGCTCGGCGACATTCTGGGTGCGGCCCTCAAGCAGGCCAATTCGGAAGACAAGTAATCCGGCTGGCGGAGCGGCAATCGCTCCGCCGACCCTTTTTGCATCCGGCCACGATGCGACAGCGAAAGCGTTTACAGTTTCGTCTGCCGCGTTAATCTCTCCTCCAATGCTTCTGTTCGGAGGAAAGCCTCGTGTCACTCGATGCTGATACACTTGCGGACAGGCGGCGTTTGAAGCGCCGCCTGTTTTTTTGGCGCGCTGGCGCCGTCGTCGCGGTGGCGCTGGCGCTGATCATTATCGTGTCGGATGGCGGGCTGCCGCTCCGTCAATCTCATAGTGCGCGGGTCACAATTTCCGGCGTGATCGTGGATGATCGCTACCAGCAGGAAATGCTGGAAGAGATCGCCGATGACGACAACGTCAAGGCCGTCATCCTTTCCATCGACAGCCCCGGCGGCACGACCACAGGGTCAGAAGCCCTCTACGAAGCCGTGCGCGCGCTGGCCGAAAAGAAGCCCGTCGTTGCCGTTCTCGGCACGGTAGCGGCATCGGGCGGCTATATCGCGGCCCTTTCCGCCGACCATATCGTTGCCCGCGGCAACACCATCACCGGCTCTATCGGCGTTCTTTTCCAGTGGACGCAGCTTCAGGACATGCTGAGCAAGATCGGCGTGGAAATGAAGGAAGTGAAATCCTCTCCCCTCAAGGCGGAGCCGAGCCCCTTCCACAAGACCGATCCGCGCGTCATTGCCGCGACGCAGGAGATGATCGACACCTCCTATGAGTGGTTCCTCCGGCTTGTCGTGGAAAGGCGGGCGATGGATGAGGCGACCGCGCGCCGCCTTGGCGACGGGCGGGTCTATACCGGCTGGCAGGCGGTGGAGAACGGCCTTGTGGACCAGCTTGGCGGCGAGGATGTCGCCCTTGCCTGGCTTTCAGCCGAGCATGACATTGATGAAGACCTGCCGGTGACGGATTGGGAGCCGCGCTATCCCGAACTCGGTTTTGCCGGCCTCATGGGCCGCGCCATGGGCCATGCGTTTGGCGCAGCCCTGCTTGGCGCCACCGATGAGCTGACGGGAAAAACGCAGCAAACAAAACGACTTACACTTGACGGTCTGACGAGCGTTTGGCAACCTGACCGCTGATTGAAGACAAGGTTCCCGCCACTTCCGGCTGTGGCGGGCAACAAGCTGGGCACCGCCGGGGGACGCTGGAATATGATCAAATCGGAACTCGTCGCCCGTCTTGCACAAGCCAATCCCCATCTCTATCAGCGCGATGTGGAACGCATCGTCAGCACGATCTTTGACGAGATCAGTGCGGCCCTTGCACGGGGCGACCGGGTGGAATTGCGCGGTTTCGGTGCTTTTTCGGTGAAAAACCGGCCCGCCCGCACAGGCCGGAACCCGCGCACCGGTGAACCCGTTCATGTAGAAGAAAAGTCGGTCCCCTTCTTCAAGACCGGCAAGGAACTGCGCGAGCGCCTCAACGCCGACGATTGAGGCCCAAACCGGGACCGCGCCGGCGGCGCGCGTCAGGAACCTGCCATGTTGAAC
>NZ_JBATWS010000299.1:0-9251 GCF_049672805.1 Parvibaculum sp. | reverse complement strand
CAAACCAACCTCGTCATGGCCGGGCTTGACCCGGCCATCCACGTCTTTGCGGCAAAACCAAAGGTAAAGACGTGGATGGAGGGGAAGAGGCTTTTCAAACAGTCTCTAAGCGGGCTTCGTCACCCGGCGGAGCGTCAGGTTTATCCTGCCGCCGCCGGGAACAAGCTGGGATGAACCGGGGATGATGCGGTCCACACCGTGGTAGCGCAGGCGGGACGCGCCGCCCAGCACCAGCACATCGCCGCTCGCGAGTCTGAAGCTTCGTGACCTGTCGCCACGGGCGAATCCGCCGATGCGGAAGACGCATGTATCGCCAAGCGAGATGGAGACGACCGGTGCGTCGAGTGCCTCTTCATCCTCATCGCGGTGGAGCCCCATGCGGGCTTTCGGCGCGTCATAGAGATTGACGAGGCAGCATTCGGGCGGGGCAGGGTAGTTCGCCACGTCTGCCCATATGTCGAGCAGCAGCGGCGGAATGGGCGGCCAGGGGCGGCCGCTTGCCTCGTTCAGCTCGGCATAGCCATAGCCCTCGGGCTGCGAAACCCAGCCGAGCGGGCCGAAATTCATCTGATGGATCGACCAGGGCTTGCCTGTGCGCGGCATGCGGGGGCGATAGGGCTTTTCCGCCGTGAGCCCTTCCAGAATGGCAGCCAGCAGCGCGCGCTGGCCGCTTCCATCCAGAAAGCCCGGATAAAGCGTGATCCCTTCAAACGCCGTTTCGACTGATTTTCTCAAGGCTGGGACTCGTATAGTGGCATTAAGAGTGCCATATTAAGCGGGCTGAAGGGTCGAGGCTGCGCCACTCAGGGCGCGTGAAAGGGGGGTCATGATGAAGGGAAGAATAGGGCGGCTTGCCGCGATTTTTATGGGGTTTGCCGGCGCCGTGGCGCTTTCCGGCTGTGTCGCCGTGGCGACGCAGGGTGCGACAAGGGCGACCGACAATGCCCGGATCGCCGCCAATGAGAGCGCCGCAGAGGCGGGCGATGTCGCCGCGCAGATGAAACTGGGCGACAGCTATTGCTGCAGCATTGCGGGCAGTGTCGGCGTCTTCAACAATCAGAAGGCGACGAAATGGTATTGCGAGGCGGCACGGCAGGGTGAGCCGCGCGCCTTTTATGAGCTCGGCCGCATCTATTCCGGCGACCTTGTGCGCGGGATGAACGCGCCCGCCAAGGCGGCATCACTTCTCACCACCCAGCGCGAAAACAAGCAGCTTGCGCTGATGTGGTTCAGCCTCGCCGCCGAGATGGGCTATACCGACGCGAAGGACGAGGCCGCCGATCTGCGCAAGGATATGACCGGGCCGGACGTGCTCCAGTCCAATATCCGCAAGGAAAACTGGCAGAACCAGCCCTGCGAGTGGAACAGCGTCTATCCGGACAACCAGCTCTAGGACGCCGCTCAGCCCCGGCGAGGGCGGGGCGCGGCTCATCTGCGGGTGCAGGGGAACGGTTCCGTTACCGTTCCCCTTACTTTATTTCTGCCCGATCACCATTTTGGCGAGGCCGGGCGGGGAGCCGGGGCGAAATGAGTCCATTCTGCCTCTCTCCTGTGACCATATTGCCGCATCAACGCTTGCGGGGCGTAAAACCCAAACCTATATACACGGCAACGTTTCAACGCCCTGCCGAGCGAGTGTACCGCCCGGACAAGGTTTCCCTTTGGGAGCCGGTGAAACCGGGCAGCGCAAAGGCGCTTTCCGGTCCAGCGGGTGCCACGAGGCCCGCCCGGCCCGCCGCAGTGAAAGAGGACCAGTAAGTCATGGCTAAAGTCATCGGTATCGACCTCGGCACGACGAATTCGTGTGTCGCGGTGATGGAAGGCAGCACTGCCAAAGTCATCGAGAATTCCGAAGGCGCCCGTACCACCCCCTCCATGGTGGCCTTTACGCAGGATGGCGAGCGGCTTGTCGGCCAGTCCGCCAAGCGCCAGGCCGTCACCAACCCGACCAACACGCTCTTTGCGATCAAGCGCCTGATCGGGCGCTCCTATGAAGACCCGACGACCCAGAAGGACAAGGGCATGGTGCCCTACAGCATTGTCCGCGCCGACAATGGCGATGCCTGGGTGGAAGCGCATGGCGAGAAATATTCGCCGTCGCAGGTTTCGGCCTTCATCCTCCAGAAAATGAAAGAGACGGCTGAAGACTATCTCGGCGAGAAAGTTGACAAGGCTGTCATCACGGTTCCGGCCTATTTCAATGACGCGCAGCGCCAGGCGACGAAAGACGCGGGCAAGATTGCGGGTCTTGAAGTGCTGCGCATCATCAACGAGCCGACGGCGGCCGCGCTCGCCTATGGTCTCGACAAGAAGGATGGCGAGCTGATCGCGGTCTATGACCTTGGCGGCGGCACCTTCGACGTGTCGATCCTCGAGATCGGCGACGGCGTCTTTGAAGTGAAGGCGACGAATGGCGACACGTTCCTCGGCGGCGAGGATTTCGACATGCGCCTCGTCAACTATCTCGCTGACGAATTCAAGAAAGAAAACGGCATCGACCTGCGCGGCGACAAGCTTGCGCTGCAGCGCCTGAAGGAAGCTGCTGAAAAGGCGAAGATCGAACTTTCCTCTGCCGCGCAAACGGAAGTGAACCTGCCCTTCATCACGGCAGACGCCTCCGGCCCGAAGCACCTCACCATCAAGATCACGCGCGCGAAGCTTGAAGCGCTGGTCGAAGATCTCATCCAGCGCACGATCGAACCGTGCAAGGCTGCGCTCAAGGATGCGGGTGTCACCGCTGGCCAGATCAACGAAGTGGTGCTTGTCGGCGGCCAGTCGCGCATGCCGAAAATCCGCGAGGCGGTGAAGCAGTTCTTCGGCAAGGAGCCGAACATGTCCGTCAACCCGGACGAAGTGGTCGCCATGGGCGCGGCCATTCAGGCGGGTGTGCTGCAGGGCGACGTGAAAGATGTGCTGCTGCTCGACGTGACGCCGCTGTCGCTCGGCATCGAAACGCTGGGCGGTGTTTTCACGCGCCTGATCGATCGCAACACCACGATCCCGACCAAGAAGGCGCAGACCTTCTCGACCGCGGAAGACAATCAGTCCGCCGTCACGATCCGCGTCTTCCAGGGCGAGCGCGAAATGGCGGCAGACAACAAGCTGCTCGGCCAGTTCGACCTTGTGGGCATTCCGCCCGCACCGCGCGGCGTGCCGCAGATCGAAGTTGCGTTCGACATCGACGCGAACGGCATCGTCAATGTGTCCGCCAAGGACAAGGCGACGGGCAAGGAACAGACCATCCGCATCGAAGCCTCGGGCGGTCTCTCGGAAGCCGACATCGAAAGAATGGTGAAGGATGCCGAGGCCCATGCCGAGGAAGACCGGAAGCGGCGTGAGGAAGTCGAGACGCGCAACCACGCAGAGGCGCTTGCCAACTCGACCCAGAAGACGCTCGCTGAAAATGGCGAGAAGATCGGCGCTGATGTGAAGGCAGAAGTGGAAGCAGCCCTTGAAGCGCTGCGCACCGCACTTGCCGGCACGGATGCAGCCGAGGTCAAGGCGAAGGCCGACGCGCTCACGCAGGTCTCCATGAAGATGGGCGAGGCGCTTTACAAGGCCGCGCAGGCTGAAGCCGAAAATGAAGCGGCAGCGGCAGGCGATGCCACGAGCGGCAAGACGCAGGATGATGTCGTTGACGCCGAGTTCGAGGAAGTTGACGAGAACAACAAAGATCAGGACAAGCCCGCCTGATCCGGGCCATCGTCATGACCTCCGCTTTCACACATAGCCAGGCGGGACGGGCGCGCAAGAGCGCGTTCGCCCCGGCCCCTTCGCGAGCAAGGTGATATCCCATGTCGAAGCGCGATTTTTATGACGTGCTCGGCGTGAGCCGCAACGCAACCGCCGATGAGCTGAAAAAGGCTTATCGGACTCTCGCCAAGAAATACCATCCCGACCAGAACCAGGGCGACCCGACTGCCGAGCAGCGTTTCAAGGAACTCAACGAGGCCTATGACACGCTGAAGGACGAGCAGAGCAGGGCGGCCTATGACCAGTTCGGCCATGCCGCTTTTGACGGCAGCATGGGCGGTGGCGGCTTTGGAGCGCGCGGCGCGCATGGCGGCTTTGGCGGCGCGTCCATGTCCGACATTTTCGACGATCTTTTCGGCGAGTTCATGGGTGGCCGGGGCCGCGGCGGAAGGCGCGGCGGCGGCCAGACGCGCGGACATGATCTGCGCTACAACATGGAAATCACGCTGGAAGAAGCCTTTGAAGGAAAGAAGGCGCAGATTCGCGTGCCGGGTTCGGTGTCATGCGATGTCTGCGCCGGCACAGGTGCCGCTCCCGGCTCGAAGCCTGTCAGCTGTCCGACCTGTCAGGGTGACGGCAAGGTGCGCGCGGCGCAGGGCTTCTTCACCATTGAACGCACCTGCCCGAGCTGCCACGGGCGCGGCCAGACGATCGACAAGCCCTGCACCAATTGTCATGGCGCGGGCCGGACGGAGAAGGAGCGCACGCTCTCCGTCAATATCCCCGCAGGCGTCGAGGATGGCACACGCATCCGCCTTGCCGGAGAGGGCGAAGCGGGCATGCGCGGCGGACCGGCAGGCGATCTCTATATTTTCCTGTCGGTGAAGCCACACCACATCTTCGAGCGCGATGGCGCGGATCTTTTCTGCCGCGTGCCGATTTCGATGGTCACCGCCGCGCTTGGCGGCGAGATCGAGGTGCCGACGCTGGGCGGCAAGAAGGTGAAGGTGAAAGTGCCGGAAGGCGCACAGACCGGCCGCCAGTTCCGCTTGCGGGGCAAGGGCATGCCGGTGCTCAATTCGCGCGATACGGGCGATCTCTATATCCAGATCACCATTGAGACGCCGGTGAACCTGACGCGCAAGCAGAAGGATCTTCTCAAGGCGTTCGAGGAAGCCTCCTCACCCAGCAACAGCCCGCAAAGCACCGGCTTCTTCGCCAAGGTGAAGGAGTTCTGGGACGGCTTCCAGAATTGAAAAAGACGGATAATCTGCAAAGGCCCCGCGCAACACTGCCGGGGCCTTTTTCCTGTCCGGATGCGCGCCCATGACCTCTCCGCTTTCTGCCTATCTCATCCCGATTGCGCTTCTCGTCGTCTCCAATGTTTTCATGACGGCGGCCTGGTACTGGCATCTCAAATTCACGACGACCCCCATTCTCACCGTCGTCCTGCTGAGCTGGGGGCTGGCCTTTTTTGAATATTGTCTTGCCGTGCCAGCCAACCGGATGGGCTATGCGGTCTATTCCGCTGCCCAGCTCAAGACCATCCAGGAAGTCATCACTCTCACGGTTTTCGTGGTGTTTTCCGCGCTCTATCTCGGCCAGTCGCCCACATGGAACACGGCCATCGGTTTCGGCTTCATCGCGCTCGGGGCCTATTTCATCTTCCGGGGGTAGGATCAGGCTGCTATAGAGCGCGGACAGGTTGAGGACAGGCAATATGGCTCAGAACATCAAGATTGCGGTCACGGGTGCGGGCGGGCGCATGGGCGTGACGCTGATCCGCCTCATCGCGGGCACCGAAGGCGTGACGCTTGCGGGCGGGCTTGAAGCACAAGGCTCTCCCCATATCGGCGCGGACCTCGGCACGCTGGCAGGGCTTGCAAAGCCGCTCGGCATCACCGCCACGGCGGATGCGCTGTCCGTCATCAAGGATGCGGATGCGCTGATCGACTTTTCAACGCCTGCTGCCTCCGTTGCCTTTGCGGCGCTCGCCGCGCAGGCGCGCATTGTCCATGTGATCGGCACGACCGGCTTTTCCGACACGGAAGAAGAACGGCTCAAGGCCGCCGCACGCCACGCGACCATCGTGAAGGCGGGCAATATGAGCCTTGGCGTGAACCTGCTTGCAGCGCTTGTGCGGCAGGCGGCAGCCGCCCTCGGCGCTGACTGGGATATCGAGATTGTCGAGATGCATCATCGTCACAAGGTGGATGCGCCATCGGGCACGGCGCTCCTTCTCGGTGAGGCAGCGGCAGAGGGCCGCAACATATCTCTCAAGGAACATTCCGAGCGTGGACGCGACGGCGTGACGGGCCCGCGCGCCAGGGGCGCGATCGGCTTTGCGGCGCTGCGCGGCGGCTCGGTTGTGGGCGAGCATGACGTGATCTTCGCAACCGACCATGAGCGTATCCGGCTCAGCCATATCGCCGAAGACAGAGGCATTTTCGCGCGCGGCGCCCTCAAGGCCGCGCAATGGGGGCAGGGCAAGGGCCCGGGCCTCTTTAACATGGCCGATGTGCTCGGCATAAAATAATCTTTCTACGGATCAATGGAGCGAGACGTGAGCAATCTGCTTGTGCTTGTCCGTCACGGACAGAGCGAATGGAACGAAAAGAATCTTTTCACGGGCTGGCGTGATCCGGGGCTGACGGCGCAGGGCAAGGCCGAAGCGAAGGAAGCAGGGCAGGCCATGAAGAAGGCCGGGCTTACTTTCGACGTTTCCTTCACCTCGAAGCTTTCGCGCGCGCAGGAAACGAACCGCCTGATGCTTGCCGAGCTTGGCCAGAGCGATATCGAGATCATCGAAAACCAGGCGCTGAACGAGCGCGACTATGGCGATCTCTCCGGTCTCAACAAGGACGATGCCCGCGCGAAATGGGGTGAGGAACAGGTGCATATCTGGCGCCGCTCCTATGACGTGCCGCCGCCCGGCGGCGAAAGCCTGAAGATGACGGCAGAGCGCGTGCTTCCCTATTTCGAGGCGGAAATCCTGCCGCGCGTGCTGAAGGGCGAGCGTGTGCTGGTTGCTGCCCATGGCAACAGCCTGCGCGCCCTCGTCATGCAGCTCGACAAGCTCAATCAGGAACAGGTGATCGCGCTCAACATCGCAACCGGCGCGCCCATCGTTTACGAGCTTGATGACAAGGGCAATGTGCTTTCGAAGAAGCTCCTGATCGAGCGCGAGGCACACTGAGACTGGGCGGGGAGACAGGGCGGGGCCGCTTGCCGCTACAGGGTGGCGGCCGGCCCCGCTTTCATTTTTGCCAACGCGATTTCAAGCGCATGGGCAAAATCCGCACGCTCCGGCGAGGAGAGCGCTGCTGCCACTTCCACCGAGCGGCCATGACTTGTCAGATGCAATCTGGTTGAACTGTCCGGCGCTTCGGTGAGGGCGAGCCGCACCCAATAGGGCTGGAAACTTGTCGCACAGGCGACACGGCCTTTCGCATCGATCCGGCGCACGCGCAATTCGTGATCGGAAAGCTGCACCGTCTCACAGGCGCGGGCGGCGCGGTAGTTCATGCGGAACGCCCACCAGACCGCTGCCACTTCCGCCATACAGAAGAAAAAGACGGGCCATGCGCCTTTCGCCATGAAAAGGCTTCCGGCCGTGAAGTTCGATGCCGTTATCACCGCCATCAGGATCAAAAAGCCGCGCAGTGAGAGCGAACGATGCGGCAGGATCACCGCATTAAAATGAAGCGGTGGCTCAAGGGGTGCCGCATGATCGGCAGAGCTTGTCGGGACTGTCGCCATGACAGGAAAGGTTAGGGTGCGAAAAAGCAGGCCGCAACCGGCCTTTCGCCGCGGCACGACCCATGAGGCTTGCAGGCCCGGCCCGTTATGTGGAAAGACATAGGCCCATGTCCCGCGCGCTTCTCATGAAAAAACCCGATATTGAGGAATTCTTCCGCCGGCTTTCCGAGGCAATGCCGGAGCCGAAGACGGAACTCGAATATACCAACACCTATACGCTGCTCGTCGCCGTGGCGCTTTCCGCGCAGGCAACCGATATCGGCGTCAACAAGGCGACGAAGGAACTTTTCAAGAAGGTCGATACGCCGGAGAAAATGCTGAAGCTCGGCGAGGCAGGGCTGATCCAGCATATCCGCACCATCGGGCTTTATCGCACCAAGGCGCAGAATGTGATCGCTGCCGCCCGCATGCTTGTGGAGAAGCATGGCGGCGAGGTGCCGCGAGATCGCGCCGCACTTGAAGAACTGCCGGGCGTTGGCCGGAAGACGGCCAATGTGGTGCTGAACATCGCCTTTGGCGAAAAGACCATTGCGGTCGATACACATATTTTCCGCGTCTCGAACCGCACCGGCCTCGCACCGGGAAAGAATGTTGTCGAGGTTGAGCAGAAGCTCGGAAAAGTCGTGCCCGATGCCTACAAGCAGCATGCACATCACTGGCTCATTCTGCATGGCCGCTATGTCTGCAAGGCGCGCAAGCCCGATTGCCCTTCCTGCATGGTGAACGATCTCTGCCGCTTCAAGGCCAAGACGGTCGCCCTGTAGTTTTCGTCATTGTGAGGCGCGTAAGCGGCGAAGCAATGACGGGACTTCAGGAAATCGGTGTGCGCTTTGGCGTGATGGAGGCGAGGCAGGCTTCCTTGTCGGCGGCACCGCCTTCGGGCTTGCGCGCATCGACATAGCGCGCATTGGGCGCGTTTTCTTTCACGCCATAGAAATAGATGAAGAGGCTGCAATCGCGCCCGCCATATTGCCAGATCTCGGCACTTGGCTCGGAGCGGCGGAAATGCGGTTCACCGAGACGCGCGGAAATGGCCCCCGGTGTTGCGCCGACAAGCGCCTGCGAGGTGAGTGGTCCGCTGCCGAGCGAGGCGATGCCCGGTCCCGTGCGCGCGGGGGCGGCGCAGGCTGCGAGCGTAAGGGCAAGGGCTGAGAGAGAGACGAGTTTCAGCTTCATGCGCAATTCATCTCACATCTGCCGACGCGCGGCGAGCGCCTTGTAGGTATGGACCATCAGCGTGGTTCCAAAGAGCGGCGCCAGCAGGTTGAGCACGGGCACGGTGGTGAAAAGCGCCACGATCACGCCGGCGATGAAAATGCGCAGACGATGGCGCTTGCGCGTTGCCTCCACTTCCGTGGGCGGCATATGGCGGAGCGCCACAAGCTCGAAAAATTCACGCCCGAGCAGATAGCCGTTCACGATCCAGAAGAGCACGAGGTTCACGCCCGGCACGAGATAGAAGGGCAGGGCGAGCAGGTTGACGATGATGAGAACCAGCGTGAAGCGCAGCGCAAGGAGAAGCGACTGGAAGAAGGGCTGGTCGGTGCCGGGCGGGTCAGCCGGATAATTCTCCGCCTCCACCCGCGCCGCGATGTTCTCCAGAAAGAAGCCCGCCACCAGCGAGACGACCGGATGGACGAGCGGCACCAGCACGATCACGGCGAGGAAGCGGGCGATGAACTCAAGCACCGCATCGACCCAGCCGCCCGCAAGCTCCGGCCCGAATTCCGGCAGCGCGGCCAGCGCCCATTGAAGCCCCGCGCCAAAGGCGACGAGCACGATGAGGGTGAGGCCAAGGC
>NZ_JBATWS010000298.1:0-7028 GCF_049672805.1 Parvibaculum sp. | reverse complement strand
GGGATTCTTGCTCTTCCGGAAGCGCACAATCACGAGCACCAGCAGGATCAGCACCAGCAAGACAATGCCGCTGATGATCGCCAGCAACATATTGTGGAAGGCAATGATGTCAGCCTGCACTTCGGTGACCGGCGCCTGAAGACCAAAGCCCCCATCGACCGGGGCCGCAAAAGCTGCAGCACCGCTGAAAAATGTGGCCGCGAGAGCGACGGCGAAAAGGCCAATTCCGTTCAGAAACCGCATGCTTGTCCCCAGGGTAGTCAGTCAACATTCGAACCATTGGCCGCGCCCGGCTCTGCGAGCAGGCTGCAGCGGTGGCTGTCAGAAACCATAAAGTCCCGTCGCCCGCAAGTTTCGCCGCAACCCTGCTTGTTTTTTATCGTAGGGCGGCGGTTTTCGGGTCTTCCTCCCCGCGGGCGACTCGTGCGCAGCAGTATAGTCAAGGTGTGACGACAAACCACAGAGCCGCGTCCGTTTTGCGACGTTTTGCCACAATTGCGGCACTCTTCCGGCTCCCTAACGGGGAAAAACGGGCATCTGACGGTTCCGGCCTTATATCGACTCGCAAAAACACCTAGAATGAATATCCGACATGTTTCCTTGGGTATAAAGACGGGAATCGCTGACCATGCGGGATGAGGCGCTGATCCATTTCCACTTCGGGCGGCATATTTCGGCGGGGCTTCTCCTGCCGCAGAATGGCGGTGCGGCGCCCGAGCTGATCTCCGAGGCGGCCCCCTGGCTCGATCCGCGGGATCCGGGCCGCTGTGTGGTGGGTTTCTGCGCTGCCCATCCCGATCTTGTGGGCGATGTCACCGCCCCGCCGCCTCCCGGCTGGGAAAACTGGCGCTTTGTCGAATGGGATAACTGGTTCGGCCGCATCAATGGCGTTTTTCTGGTGGACCTCGCTTCCCTCAAGGTGACGCAATACCCACTTTATAGCTGTGCCCCGCAGATCGTTCCGTGCGACCTTTCGGGCCTGCCGCGCCGCCTTGTGCCGGTTGAGGAATGGCTGGCGCGCTAGGCGCCCGGCCCTCCCAACCCTTCCGGACCTTATTGAATCACGGGTAAACCCATGAGTGCTTCTTCCGACGATCTTTTCTTCAGCCGCACTGGGCTAGACCGCGGGCGTGTGAGCGGTCTTGTAGCCGACACGCTGAACGGGGCGGATGATGGCGAACTCTTCATGGAGTTCCGCCAGTCGGAAGCGCTGGGCTTTGATGATGGCCGGCTGAAGATGGCGAGCTTTGACACGGATCAGGGCTTCGGGCTTCGCTGCGTGGCGGGCGAGGCCACGGGCTTTGCCCATGCGTCGGAGTTTTCCGAAGCCGCACTGAAGCGGGCAAGTGATGCCGTGCAGGCGGTAAAGACCGGTCACACGGGCGTTGCCGCTGAAGGTCCGGCGCGCACCAACACGCATCTTTATACGGATGAGAACCCACTCGGTGCGCAGAGCTTCGAGGAGAAGGTGAAGCTTCTCGCGGAGATTGACGCCTATGCGCGGGCGAAAGACCCGCGTGTGCAGCAAGTATCGGCGTCGCTTTCCGGCGAGTGGCAGGCGGTCGAGATCATCCGCGCGGATGGGTCGAGCCTGCGCGACATTCGCCCACTTGTGCGGCTCAATGTGGCGGTCGTTGCCGGTGAAGGCGACAGGCAGGAGACCGGCTCGCATGGCGTCGGCGGCCGCGAAGGCTATGCCGCCTTCATCAATCCCGAGCGCTGGCAGGCGCAGGTGGATGAGGCGCTGCGGCAGGCGCTCGTCAATCTTGAAAGCGTGCCCGCCCCAGCCGGTGAAATGGATGTCGTGCTCGGCCCCGGCTGGCCAGGCATTCTGCTCCATGAAGCAATCGGCCACGGGCTTGAGGGTGACTTTAACCGGAAGAAGACTTCCGCCTTTGCGGGGCTTCTCGGCAGCCGCGTTGCCGCGCCCGGCATTACGGTCGTGGATGACGGCACGCTTGCCGACAGGCGCGGCTCACTTACCATTGATGATGAGGGTACGCCGACCTCGCGCACCGTGCTGATCGAAGACGGCATTCTCAAAGGCTATATGCAGGACAGGCTTAATGCGCGGCTGATGGGCATGGCGCCCACGGGCAATGGCCGTCGCCAGTCCTATGCGCATCAGCCCATGCCGCGCATGACCAATACCTATATGCTCGGCGGCAATCACGATCCGGCGGAAATTCTCTCTTCCGTGAAGAAGGGGCTTTATGCCGTCTCCTTCGGCGGCGGGCAGGTGGATATCACGTCTGGCAAGTTCGTCTTTACCTGCACCGAGGCTTACCTCATCGAGAACGGAAAGATCGGTCGTCCCGTGAAAGGCGCGACATTGATCGGCAACGGGCCGGACGTGCTCACCCGCGTCACCATGATCGGCAATGACATGGCGCTTGATCCCGGCATCGGAACCTGCGGCAAAGCCGGTCAGGGCGTGCCTGTAGGCGTCGGCCAGCCGACGCTGCTGGTGAAGGGGTTGACGGTCGGTGGCACCGCGCAGGCGGCGTAAGAAAGAACACCGGACCAGGGAGATGCCCCGTTCCTGCACAGTGACCGAAAGGGAGACGGGCGCACTCTATCTGTGGCGTCATTCGGCGCTTTATGTCGGCTACGATGTTGCGCCTGAAATGCATCGCCACAGCGCCGCCCAATGCGCGGTTGCGCTTGACGGGCCGCTGGTCGTGCGCACCGAAAACGGTTTCGAGGTGGAGACAGAAGGCGCCGTTTTTGTTGACGCCAACATTCCCCATTGCGTCTCCAGTCCCGAAGGCAAGATCGCCTTTCTCTATCTTGAACGCACTCTCTTTCCGCCCAGCGCCGCAAAGGCAGTACCGACACGAGCATCACCGCCGGGGCTGATCGTGCGCGACATGCCGTTTGATGCGGAATTGCGCGCAAAACTTATGCAGGTCAGAACGGGAAGCCTCAGCCGGGCGGAAGCATCGGATACGCGAACAAAACTGCTTTCGCTTTTCATTCCGCCCGCACCCCAACCAGCGATTGATCCGCGGGTGCAGAAGGTGATGCAGTTCATTGCCGCTCATCCGATGCAGCACCCGGATACGCAGCAGCTTGCCGACATGGCGGGATTGTCACCAAGCCGCCTGCAGCATCTCTTCAGCGACCATACGGGCATGCCCATTCGCCGCTACCTGCTCTGGCAGCGCATACGCTGCGTGCTGGAAGCGGTGCATGGCGGTGCCAATCTGACAGAGGCGGCGCATGAGGCAGGCTTTGCGGACTCCGCACATTTCAGCCGGACATTCCGGGACATGACCGGCATTACACCGTCCGATGTATTCGGCCGAAAGCCGCGAACCACCATCACGATCTGTGATGACTAGCGGGCTTGTTCCACAGCGCCTACTTCCCTGAGTTCCGTGCCGCCCGGCGGCGTCACGAAGAGAAGCGTCACCGGCCCCATCCACTTAAAGCGATGCCAGCGCGCTTGCGGCACGATAGCGGCATTGCCTGCGCGGATTGTTGTGCCGTTTTCATCCGGCCCTTCAAGGACGAGCCGAACTTCACCCTCAAGTACAAGGATCAGCTCATCTCCCTGCGGATGAATCTCCCAATGGTCCGCGTGAAGGTCATCCGGTGTGTTGGCCGTTGTGGTCGCAAGAAGGAGACCGCCCTCCTCACCCGCCCTTTGCATTTCGATAATGGAAAAGCTGCGGCGCGAGATTTTTCCGTTTCGCTTCAGATGAAACAGTTCTTCTGCAGGATTGCCTGTTTCGATCGCAGGTGGCTTGCATTCACTCATCTTTCTCTCCCGATGGCTCGCAGTGATTTTTCGAGCCTATCGGGGCGTGAGAGAGCGGCGCTTGCATGAAACTGCTGCGCTGAGGACAGCAGGATCGTTCAAGCGCCGCAGGTCCTGCGCGCGCTAGCGTCAGGCTCCCTCAACATTTCATGGAGCACCGCCATGTCCGCTTCCCGCGCCGTCCGCACCCTTACCGCCTATAATGCGTGGGCGAATGACGGGCTTTTCACCCTTCTCGAAACGACGGATGAGGCGCAGCGTATTCCCGAAGCGCCGATCCTGCTTGCGATCCTCAACCATGCCCATGCGGTGTGTCAGATTTTTCGCGCGCATATGACGGGCGAGCGCCATGACTATCATTCCGCCAATCCCGAACAGCCGCTGCCGCTTGACGAGCTTTCCGCGTCAGCGCGGGCAATTGATGAATGGTATTGCGATTACGCCCATTCGCTAAGCGAAGCGGAACTCACCCAGCGCATCGATTTTCGCTTCACGAGTGGCGAGAAAGCGTCCATGACACGGGAGGAAATGATCCTTCACGTCGTCAATCACGGCACCTATCACCGTGGCAATATCGGCGTGATCCTTCAAAAAAACGGCATCCTGCCGGACAAGGATGTGATCACGGATTTCCTGTCGGCCCGCGCGGTCACGTCCTGACTGTCACCCCTTGCTGCTATGGCAGACGGCCTGCAGCTTGTTGCCATGCGGGTCGCGGATATAGGCGCCGTAATAATTCGGGTGGTAATGCGGGCGGAGGCCGGGGGCACCTTCGCTGCTGCCACCCATTTCAAGCGCCTTTGCGTGGAACGCATCCACCGAAGCGCGATCGGATGCGAGAAAGGCGGCGTGCCAGCCATTGCCGCTGTGATGCGGTGCGCCGTCAAAGGGCTTCACCACAAAGAGCTTCGGCCCCGTCGCCGTGCCATAGGAAAGTGTACCCGGCACCTTGAAGAAGGGTTCGATGCCGAGCGTTGCCAGCAGCGCATCATAAAAGGCTTCGAGTTTTTCCGGTTCATTCGAGCCGATGGTGACATGGCTGAACATGGAAAGCGCTCCCCTTTTTCGGAAACGTCAGATACCGGATAGCATCAGAAAGCGAACTCCTTGAAGACCGGATCGACCGAGCCGTTCCAGCGGCCATGATAGAGGTCGAGCAAATCTTCTGCGGGTGACTTGCCTCTCTCGACAATCTCTTCAACCGCACGGAGATGGATTGCCTCGCTGGCGCCGACACCATCGCCCTGCGCACGTGCTTCGAGGCCCGCGCGCGATATGGCAACTACCCGGCGCGCAATATCCAGCAGCGTGCCGCCCCGGAAAGGCGTGTGAAGCCCGTGCTTGGCCACGCCATCGCGCAGCGCCTGACGCTCTTGTGCTGTCCAGTCCTTCACGAGATCCCATGCGGCATCGAGCGAGGACTGGTCATAGAGAAGGCCGACCCAGAAAGCGGGCAGACCGCAAATGCGCGCCCAGGGGCCGCCATCAGCGCCGCGCATTTCGATATAATTCTTCACGCGGGCTTCGGGGAAGATCGTGGTCAGGTGATTGTTCCAGTCACCGCGTGTCGGGGTTTCGCCCGGCAACGCGGGAAGCCGGCCCTCAAGGAAGTCGCGGAAACTCTGCCCTGTCGCGTCGATATATTTTCCGTCGCGGTAAACGAAATACATCGGCACATCGAGCGCGTAATCGACCCAGCGTTCAAAGCCGAAACCATCTTCAAACACGAAGGGCACCATGCCTGCCCGCGCATTGTCCGTATCGGTCCATACATGGGAACGAAAGGATAGATAGCCGTTGGGCTTTCCTTCCGTAAACGGAGAATTTGCAAATATGGCCGTTGCAACGGGTTGAAGCGCAATGCCGACGCGCAGCTTCTGCACCATGTCGGCTTCTGATGAGAAGTCGAGATTCACCTGCACGGTGCAGGACCGATACATCATGTCGAGACCCATGGTCCCGACTTTCTTCATGTATTCGGTCATGATCTTGTAGCGGCCCTTGGGCATGACGGGAATTTCGTCGCGCCGCCAGTTCGGCGTGAAGCCGAGGCCGAGAAAACCGATCCCATGCTCCGCGCCAACTTCCTTCACCTGCGCCAGATGTTCATGAAGCTCCGCACAGGTCTGGTGCAGCGTTTCAAGCGGCGCGCCGGAAAGTTCAAACTGCCCGCCCGGCTCCAGCGAGATGTTGCCTGCGCTCTCGCTCTCAAGACCGATGATGTGTTCGCCTTCCATCACGGGCTTCCAGCCAAAACGCTTCATGCCTTCCAGCATGGCGCGGATGCCGTGATCGCCGCCATAGGGGATGGGGGTCAGGTTTTTCGTGCAGAAGGGAAACTTTTCGTGCTCCGTGCCGATGCGCCATTCCTGGCGCGGCTTGTTTCCGCGCTCCAGCGCAGCCACGAGGTCACGACGGTCGGTAATGGGCTCGGGCCCGGCGACGAGAATGCTCATTCGAGCCCCTTTTGTTTTTATATGGACCTGCGCCTATGCGGAGCGAGCCGACCGCCCCGCTGCCGGTCCCCAGTCACGCGCCGGTTACAACCCTGCCCCGGCGCTGTTCAGATGTAGGAGCGCAATCTCGGCATGGCAAGCGCCAAAGCCGGTTCAAAAAATCACAGCGGATGGACGGGAAAGACACAGGCGGCGATCGATTCGCGCTCTTCCGCTCCCGGATCAGGCAGCGTCACCTCCCCTGCGCCATGCGGCGGCGGACCGAGGCGAGGAAGGCCGCCCGCTTTTCGGGTGTAGAATCATCCATCTTGTAGCAGGCGACCCAGAGCTGCTTGCAGCACTTGCTGCACAGGGCGCGGAGGCCGCGCATGAGGACACGGCGATGGGGTTCGCCCACCAGTTTCGACCACCACCAGGGCGCGCCGCAGGTCGTGACCGCACCCATGAAGCGGATATGCTGAAGGCGCGGGCGGATGGTCTTTCCTTCGGCGAGGTCGAAGGCAACGCCCGGCACCCAGACGCGGTCGAGCCAGCCTTTCAGCATGGCGGGCATGTCGTACCACCATGTCGGAAATACAAAGACAATGCCTTCGGCTGCGTGAAGCTGCTCGACGTAACGTTCGATCCCTTCGGTATTGATGTTCGGGTCTTCGTAATTTTCGTGCTCGCAGGCGCTCAGGCGCGGATCGAAATGATCTGCATAGAGATCGACAAGATCAATCTCGTGGCCTGCCTCTTTCAGCCCCTCGATCACGGCATCGCGCACGGCGGCGGTGAAACTTTCGGGCCGCGGGTGGCAGTAAATGACG
>NZ_JBATWS010000297.1:0-1523 GCF_049672805.1 Parvibaculum sp. | reverse complement strand
TCTGACCCCTTTGTCGTTGCCGATCCTAAAGGGCCGTGGCCGTGTGTTGCACCCCGCCCGCCCGCAAAAAAGCAGTGAGGGTGGGTGCAAGTAGTGCCGGAGCATGGCCGCTTACGCAACGAAATTGCGGGATTGAGCGCTGCTTTGTCTGATTGTTTGACCCGAATAACCGCATCCCGGATACTCCGCGCAATTTTTTGGGGCCGGTGCCCGGCATGTTATGGTGCCAACGGAAAAACCGGCAAATCCGTGAGTTGTGAGAAAATGGCGGACAAGAAGACGCTGCAGGACTGGGAAGCAACGGTTGCAAAGCAGACAAAGGGTGCGGGTTCCGCATCCCTTGTGTGGCACACGCCCGAAGGCATCGATGTAAAGCCGCTTTATACGGCCGAAGATCTCGAGCGGATCGCCCAGGAAGGTTATGACGCGAACACGCTGCCGGGTTTTGCGCCCTATACGCGCGGGCCGCAGGCAACGATGTATGCAGGCCGCCCCTGGACCATCCGCCAATATGCGGGCTTCTCCACGGCGGAAGAGTCGAACGCTTTTTATCGCCGTAACCTTGCAGCGGGCCAGAAGGGCCTCTCGGTTGCCTTCGACCTTGCAACGCATCGCGGATATGACAGCGATCATCCGCGCGTGATCGGCGATGTCGGCAAGGCGGGCGTGGCGATCGACAGTGTCGAGGACATGAAGATCCTCTTCGACCAGATCCCTCTCGACGAAATGTCCGTCTCCATGACGATGAATGGTGCGGTTATTCCCATTCTCGCCAATTACATCGTCGCCGCGGAAGAGCAGGGCGTTACGCCGGACAAGCTGGCGGGCACGATCCAGAACGACATTCTCAAAGAATTCATGGTGCGGAACACCTATATCTATCCGCCCGCACCTTCCATGCGGATCATCTCGGACATTATCGGCTTCTGTTCGAAGAACATGCCGAAGTTCAACACGATCTCGATTTCCGGCTATCACATGCAGGAAGCTGGCGCGACGCAGGTGCAGGAGCTTGCCTTCACGCTTGCCGATGGCCGCGAATATGTGCGTGCGGCGCTTGCTGCCGGTCTTGATGTTGATGACTTCGCGCCGCGTCTCTCTTTCTTCTTCGCCATCGGCATGAACTTCTTCATGGAAGTGGCGAAGCTGCGTGCAGCGCGGCTTCTCTGGTCGCGCATTATGTCGGAGTTCAATCCGAAGGACCCGAAATCCTCCATGCTGCGCACGCATTGCCAGACATCCGGCGTGTCGCTGACCGAGCAGGACCCGTACAACAACGTGATCCGCACCACCATTGAAGCGCTGGCGGCGGTTCTCGGCGGTACGCAGTCCCTCCACACCAATGCGCTGGACGAGGCGATTGCGCTGCCGACCGATTTCTCGGCCCGCATCGCGCGCAACACCCAGCTTGTCATCCAGCATGAGACGGGCGTCACCAATGTCATCGATCCGCTGGGCGGCTCCTACTATATCGAGAGCCTGACTCATGCGCTTGCCACCGAAGCGTGGAGGCTCATCGAGGA
>NZ_JBATWS010000296.1:0-5846 GCF_049672805.1 Parvibaculum sp. | reverse complement strand
GCTTTCAAGGGTACGGAACGCCGCTCGGCGCTGATGATCGCGGAAGAAATCGAAACCGTTGGCGGTCATCTGAACGCCCACACCACGCATGAGGCAACCGCCTATTACGCGCGCGTGATGAAGCAGGATGTGCCCCTCGCCGTCGATATCATCGCCGATATTCTGCAGAAATCCGTCTTCGATCCCGATGAGCTGGAGCGCGAGCGCGGCGTCATCATTTCCGAAATCGGTCAGGCGCATGACACGCCGGATGATGTCGTTTTCGACCATCTGCTCGAAGCAGCCTACGAAAACCAGCCGCTTGGCCGCTCGATCCTCGGCACGGTGGACACTGTCTCAAGCTTCAGCCGCAACGAGCTGCAGGGCTACATGAATGCGCGTTATCTCGCGCCCGGCATGGTGCTCGCAGCCGCAGGCGGCGTGGATCATGCGGAACTGGTGAAGCTCGCGGCGGACCGCTTCGCCGCGCTGCCGACGCGGGGCACGAACGGCGCCGAGATCGCCCGTTTCGGCACAGGCGAACGCCGCACCATGCGCGATCTGGAGCAGGTTCATCTCGCGCTCGCCTTTGAAGGCCCACAATATCGTGATCCCGACTATTACACCGCGCAGGTCTTCTCCGGCGTGCTCGGCGGCGGCATGTCCTCGCGCCTCTTTCAGGAAGTGCGCGAGAAGCGCGGCCTTTGCTACTCCGTCTTCGCGTTCTCTTGGTCCTTCGCCGACACCGGCATTTTCGGCGTCTATGCCGGGACATCGCCCGATCAGGTGGCCGAACTCGTGCCCGTGCTGGCGGGCGAGATGGGCCGCCTTGGCGAAGACGCTACCGAGGAAGAGGTCGCCCGTTCTCGCGCGCAGATCAAGGCGGGGCTTCTGATGGGGCTTGAAAGCTCCTCCAGCCGCGCCGAGCAGATTGCGCGGCAATATATGGTTCATGGCCGCGTGCTGCCGATTGATGAGCTGATCGAGAAGATCGACGCGGTGGATGCCGCTGCCGTGCGCCGTTATGCGACCCGCCTCCTTAAAGGGCCGGGCCTTGCGCTTTCTGCCATCGGCCCGCTTGAGGGGCGTAATGGCGGGCTTGAATCCTACGACCGTATCGCGGCAAGATTCGCCCATTAGGGTCGCGGGCAACGCGATTCCGGGAGGGTGAGGCGTCGATCAGGCGTCACGGACAGGCGGGGCGCTTCGGGTCATGGCATTTCTTCGTTCAATGTCGAGACCGGATGTGACACCCACAATCCATGGCGACGGCGTTTATCTGAGGAACCCGCTTCCCACGGATTTCCTGCAATGGGCGACGTTGCGCCAGCAAAGCCGCGCCTTTCTCACGCCCTGGGAGCCGACATGGGGGGTGGATGATCTGACCCGCACCTCCTTCCGCCGCCGCCTGCGCCGCTATCAGCGTGAAATTCGGGAAGATCAGGCTTATCCCTTCTTCATCTTTCGCCAGCAAGATGATGTGTTGGTAGGTGGCTCCACGCTTTCCGGTGTGCAGCGCGGCGTGCAGCAAAGCTGCTCGCTTGGTTATTGGGCGGGGGAGATACATGCGGGCAGGGGGCACGTAACCGCAGCCGTGCGGGCACTTATCCCCTTCGTCTTTGAAGAGCTTAAACTGCACAGGCTTCAGGCAGCCTGTCTGCCGGAGAATGAGCGGTCCCGTGCGGTGCTCCGCAAATGCGGTTTCACGGAAGAGGGGATTGCGCGGGGCTATCTCCGGATCAATGGTGCGTGGCGCGATCATGTCGTGTACGCAATTCTCAGCGACGATCCACGGCGCTGAACGAGTGAAGGGAAGTTTATAAGGATGCGGCGAGGGGTTCGGGGATCGGTACGCGGGACAATTGCGCTCGCAGCCATGCTGCTCACCTTCGCGCTGGGTTCCGGCGCGGCTGAAGCGCTGGATGCGATTGCGATGGATGACAGCCACCCCGTAATCGACCTGTCACCCTTCGCGGAAACCTATGAAGCCGCAGGCCAGCGCCTCACCATCGAGCCACCTTCGAATGGCGTTGCCGATATCAGCAGTGAAGCGCTGGAGGAAGCGGAAGCGCTTGATCTCTCCACGCTGGATGACGAAACCATCGTGCTGTCGGACGGAGAGGGCGCAACAGGTGTCTGGTACGCCTTTGCCCTGCGCAATCGGGGTGAGGAGCCGATAATCCGTCTCCTCGTGGCAGATCGTCGTGCGGATGGTTTCGCAAATCTGTTCTGGCCGCGCCCGCATGTCACTTTTGACCGTGCGCTCACGGCAGGCGGGGAAGACCCCCAGCCACAGGCCTCGCGGGCAAAGGCGGGCTTTTCCGTTTACGCGCTGTTCGGTGATCCGCAGAACAGCATGACGGTCGCGCTGCATGCAGACCGCAGCGGCGAGCCGGGGCTTTATCTCTGGCATGAAGCCGCATGGGAAGGTTTCACCCGCCGCCTCGCCTTCATCGAAGGCGGTATGCTCGCGGTGATCGCCGCGTTCAGCGTCTATATGACAGCGCTCGGCATCCTCACGCGGGTAGCCGCCGCGCGCGCGACGGCAATGGTGCTCGGGGCCGGTTTTCTCGTGCTCTTTGCCGAGTTCGGCTATTTCGGCGGCCTGCTCTCACTCTCGCCCTGGTGGGATCTTTTCTGCCGCACGGCAGCGCTCGCGCTTTTCACGGCTGCCATCTTCACGCTGGAACGCTTCTTCCTTGAAAGCGAGCGCCGCTCTGTCGAACTGGCGCAGGCAACGCGCTGGCTGAGCTATGCCGTCCTCGCAGGCATTCCGCTTGCGCTGCTCATCCCCTCTGGCGGCGCGCTTTATGTCCGGCTCTTTCTCGCAGCAGCCCTTCTCGGCGGGGCGCCGCTTGTCGTCATGGCAGCACTTCGCGGCGTGCGCCCGGCGCAGCTGCTCATTCCGGGCGCGGCGCTCTTCCTCATTTCGGGCGTGCTCGCAGCCTTCCACGCGATCGGCTGGCTTGGCAATTTCACGGGTACTGCGCTTGCGGGCGGTGTCTTCACCGCAGCCCTCACGCTTTTTGCCTTCGCCGCCGCCTAGCACGCGCAAGGCGGCCGCCGCCGCGGCGATATCGGCACGCTGCGCAGCGAGCAGCGCCACGCTTTCGCTCTCACCGGCGCGCGCATGGGCGTGTGGGACTGGGATATTGCGAGCGATAATCTCTATGTCTCGCCTTCCGTCGAGGCAATGCTCGGACTTGATGCAGGTACGCTTGGCGGCAATGAAGTCTCGTGGCGCGAACATATGCATCCCGCCGACCGCGAAACCTATCGCACCGCGCTGAATGCCTATATCGGTCGGGGCAATGTGTCCTTCTCGCTCGAGTTTCGCATGCGCCATTCAGATGGTGTTTTCCGCTGGGTGGCGCTGGCGGCAAGCTGCGTTGCAGGGCCGGAAAATTACGCGACACGCTGCATCGGCACGGTGAGAGATATTTCGGCGCAGAAACTCGCCGAAGAAAGGCTGATGCATGACAGCGTGCATGACAGCCTGACGGGCCTGCCGAACCGCGCGCTCTTCATGGACCGCATGCAGCGCGCCATTCGCCGTCGGGGCCTGCTGGAGCGCCCGCGCGCTGCGCTGCTGCTGATCGATCTCGACCGCTTCAAGACGGTGAATGACAGCCTTGGCCATTCAGGCGGTGATGCGCTGCTGATCGCCGTTGCCCGCCGCCTTGAATCGCTTGTCACCATGGATGACACGGTCGCCCGCATTGGCGGTGATGCCTTTGCGGTGCTGCTCACCACGCGCACCGAGCGCGGCGATGCGCTCGCCTTTGCCGAACAGGCAAGCGAGTTCCTGCGCCAGCCCATCGAGATTGCCGATCACGAGGTCTATCCGACCTGCTCCGTCGGCATCGCGATATGCGAGGATACGCATGAGCATCCCGTCGAACTTCTGACGGAAGCCGAGATTGCGATGTATCGGGCGAAGAAATCCGGCAAGGCGCGGATCGAGCTTTTCGAGCCGGGCATGCGCAAGGATACGGATGACAGCCTCACGCTCGAAACGGATCTGCGCCACGCCATTGAGCGGCGCGAGCTGGAAGTCTATTACCAGCCCATCATGTCGCTGCATGACGGGGTGGTGCGCGGCTTTGAGGCGCTGATCCGCTGGAACCATCCGAAAGACGGGCTTCTCACGCCGGACAGTTTCGTGCCATTGGCCGAAGAGCTTGGCATCATCACCGAGATCGGCCGCTTCGCGCTTCGTGCTGCAAGCGAGGAGCTTGCTACCTGGCAGAAACTTTTCCCGATGGAAAAGCCGCTTTTCGCAAGCGTCAATGTGTCGAGCAGGCAGCTGCTGCGCCACGATCTGATCGACGATATGAAACGTGTGCTGAACCGCATCGATATCGAGCGCGGGTCGCTGAAGCTTGAAGTGACGGAATCTCTCGTCATGGAGAATCCGGAATTTGCGGCCAGCATGCTCCGCCGCCTCAAGGAACTGGGTGCGGGTCTCTCGCTCGATGATTTCGGCACGGGCTATTCAAGCCTGAGCTATCTGCAACGCTTCCCCTTTGACACGCTGAAGGTGGATCGCTCCTTCGTGGCGGGCATGTCGGCGGATCGCGAAACGCCGCTCATCATCCGTTCCATGGTCACGCTTGCGCATGATCTCGGCATGGAAGTTGTGGCGGAGGGAACGGAAAGCGAGACGCAGGCCGCTGACCTGCGCGCCATGGGCTGTGACTATGGGCAGGGCTATTATTTCGGCCAACCCATGCGCGCGGCAGAGGCGCTCGATTTCATCGCGCATCACTGGAAGCGATAAGCCGCCTCAGGCGTGCCCGGCCTCTGCCGACAGAAGCGAAATATTGATGCCGAGCTTTGCGAGCGCGCCGTCATATTTCGCATCAAGATCGAGCCCGAAAAGAAGCTCTGGGTCCGGGTCGCAATGGAGCCAGCCATTCGCCTGAATTTCCGCATCAAGCTGTCCCGGCGCCCATCCTGCATAGCCGAGTGCGAGAAGCGCGCGGCTGGGGCCAGCACCTGATGCCATGGCGCGCAGAATATCGACACTCGCCGTGAGGCCGACATCTTCATCCACCGGCAGCGTGGATTCTTCCGAGAAGTAATCCTGCGTGTGGAGCACGAAACCGCGCCCCACTTCCACAGGCCCGCCAGCAAGCACGGGACACCTGATCTCATTCGCGCGCCGGTCGCCGGAAACCGGAATGGCGAGCCGCTCCAGCAAATCGGGAAAGGTCACATTGTTTGCAGATTTGTTCACGACGATGCCCATGGCACCATCGGGATTGTGGACGCACATGTAAATAACCGTGCGCTCGAAGCGATCATCGCTCATGCCCGGCATGGCGATCAGCATCTTGCCTTCAAGAAAGCCGTCTTCGTCGGGACGGTAGGTCAGACCGGACGACATAAGGCTCATGGCGTACACTGCCTCCGTGTCGATGGGCGCAACAGGCGCCGGATGTTGAAATCCTGCACTTTCGCGCGGCGGATGTCACGTCTGCCGCTGATGACAAAGCCGTCATGTGTGCGGCAAATTGATTGCGATTATTATGGCGAGAGCATGATGGCGGCTTCGTGGCGGCGTGAGGGGCGGATGAAGAAGGCAGGGTTAATGAGGAAAGGGCAGGCTCTCGCGCTTTTCGCGGGGCTTGCGGCGGCAACCCTGATGCCCGCGGCGGCGCAGGCGCGCGGGGCGGAAGCCGTGACGCGGATTGCGCTGGTTGCCGCACAGGATGCGCATGAGGGCGCGCCTTTCCTTGCCGGGCTTGAACTCGGCCTCGCGCCTGGCTGGAAGACCTACTGGAAACGGGCCGGCGATTCGGGCTTCGCGCCGCTCTTTGATTGGTCTGCTTCGGAGAATGTCGCTTCTGTTGATCTGCGCTGGC
>NZ_JBATWS010000295.1:0-11078 GCF_049672805.1 Parvibaculum sp. | reverse complement strand
TGACTGGACGTTCAACCGCGAGCCGCTGCGCACCTTCGCGGATTTTGTCGGCTCCATGCCGGGCGGCGATTATCCGGCCTATGCCATGGCGCAGACGCGTGAGCTGATCGAACGCTATGAACCGAGCATTCTCTGGAATGATATTTCCTGGCCGACCAGTCTCGATAAGCTGCTTCAGCTTTTTGCCGATTATTACAATGCCGTTCCGGAAGGCGTGGTGAATGATCGCTGGGTGCATGAGCGGCTGGCGTCAAAACTTCTGCGCTACAAGCTGCCGCGCCGCCTTCTCGATTTCGCGGCGAAACGCTATCTGCGCAAGAATCCGCAAGCGGTAGAAGGCGTGATCCCCCAGGAAATCCCGCATAGCGATTTCCGCACCCCGGAATATACGCGCTTCACCTCCATTCAGAAAAAGAAGTGGGAGGCAACGCGCGGCATGAGCCATTCCTTCGGCTATAACCGTCTCGACACCGAAGAAAGCTACGCGCCTGCAGAAACGCTTCTGGCGGATTTCATCGACGGCACATCGAAGGGTGGCAATCTCCTGCTCAATGTCGGTCCGCGTGGCGAGGATGCAAAGATTCCTGATCCCCAGCTTGACCGGCTGCGCTATTTCGGTGACTGGCTTGCTACCAATGGCGATGCGATCTACGGCACGGTGCCCTGGTGGCGGGACGGGACGCCAAGCTCGGATACGGTGACGGAAGACGGTATCCCTGTTCGCTTCACGCGCAAGGGGGACGATGTGAACATTATCCCCCTCGGCAAACCGTCAGGCAGTTCCATGCGCCTGCGCGGCATCAGGCTCGCAGGGGAGGCCCGGCTTGTTGCGGATGGAAGCCCGGTGACGCTTCGTCAGGAAGGTGATGATTTGTTGCTCGGTTTCCGCGTGCCGCTGGGAGGGAGTTTCGCGCCGGTCATCACGGTGACGGAGAAGGGATAGCGAGACGCGCTCACTCCTTCAGGACCGGCCAGTCAATCGGCTCGCTGTCCGGGGCCATGGAGCCGCCTGAAACGATGAAGGCCATCGCGTCATTCTTCGTCCAGGGCAGCCAGATGAGGCGGGAAGTCGGCACCAACTCGACAAAGCCCGAAGTCGGGTTCGGCGTTGTCGGCACATAGACGGCGGCAAGCTCCGGCTGCGTGCCCACGGCGGGGAATATGCGCGTGACGAAACCGACCGCGCGCATGTTTTCCGAAGGGAACTCGATCAGCACGACCTTGCTGCCGGTCAGCGTGCCATCCCCGCTCAGCGAGCGGATGAGGGTTTGTGTAGCGCTATAGATCGTGCGCGCCAGCGGCACGCGCTCGACGATCCTGTCAAACAGAACGAGCATGCGCCGTCCGAGAACGGCATTCGCTGTCTTGCCGAGCAGGAAGAGAAAAAGCAGCACCATCAGCAGCGCGAGCAGCGATTGAAACCAGTCGGAGAGGAGAAGATCAGCCGCCGCATCGCCTCCCGTGGGGCGCAGCGCCTGCGAGAAGGCCGTGGCCGCAGGCTTGCCAAGCCAGATGAGAATATCGGCGACGAACCATATCAGCCACGCCGTTACGAACAGCGGAATGACCGTCAGAACGCCGGTGACAATATTGCGTGTGATCGACTGCATGGCGAACTCCCGGTGCCGGTTTGTGCCGCCTTCAGGGCAAGCGCATGTTTACTCGGTCTGTTTGCTGACGCTTTCAGAGGAAGCCAGCATTTCAGGCGCATTCTCCACGCCCTCGGCCCGGTCGCGATAGAGCGTGGCGCGGCCGAGCAGCATGAGCGTCACCGGCATGGTGGCCGTAACGAAGATGCCGATAAGAATCTCATGCACCACCGGGCGGCCTTCCGTCGCGGTGAAGAAGATCATCGATGAAAGAACGATGCCCGCCGTTCCCCAGCTCGATCCGAGCGTCGGTGCGTGAATGCGATCATAGAAGCTGCCGAGCCGGACAAGGCCGACCGAGCCGATCAGCGTAAGCCCTGCGCCGAGAAGCAGGAAAAAGGCAAAGGGAAGGGCAACCCAGAGGGGCAGGTCTGATGCGACGCTCATTCGATCACCTCGCCGCGCATCAGGAATTTCGCAAGCGCCATCGTCGCCACAAAGCCGAGCATGCCGATCACAAGCGCGGTTTCGAAATAGGCGATATTGCTGCTGCGGATGCCGATGGTAATGAGCAGCAGCATGGCGTTCATGTAAAGCGTGTCGAGCCCGAGAACGCGGTCCTGCGCGCGCGGGCCGCGTATCATGCGGTAGAGCGCGCACATCATTGCAATCGCCAGCGCGGCTTGCGCAATGGAGACAGCCCAGAAAATGATGGTGGCGCTCATTCGAATATCTCCATCAAAAGACGTTCGTAGCGTGTGTGGATCAGTTTGATCCACGCTTCTTCATCGACAAGATCGAAGACATGGATCGCGAGCTTGCCGCTTGCTTCATTATAGTCGAACCAGGCCGTGCCGGGTGTGCTGGTAATGATGACGGCGAGAACGGCAAGCCCCATCGGGTCGCGCAGCCTGAGATTGAGCACGATGAAGCCCGAGCGCCGCTTCCGGCGCTTGCCGCTCAGAATGATGCTCGCTACGGCTATGTTGGAGCGGATGATGTCGAAAAGCACGATGGCGATCAGTTTTGGCAGCAGATACCAGCCCTTCAGCCGCGGCTTTGAAGGGCGCAGCGCCGCCATCGACCAGCAGGCGACAAACGAAACCGCAATACCCACAAGCAACTGCCCGAGCGAGAAGCGCGTGAGCAGCATCCACATCACGATGAGCGAGAGAGCAAGCAGCGGATAGGGGAAAAGCTTTCTCATGGCTTGCTGGTTCCCCATGGTTCCGTGCGGGGAGCCTGCATCACGCCTTCAATATAGCCTGCCGGCGAGTGAAGTCCCTGCGCGGTGGTGTTGAGGAAACGCATCACCGGCCCCGCCTGCACGGTGAGCGCGAGCGTGAGGCCGAGGAGAAGCGCCACAGGCACGACTTCAATCAGCAGCACGCGTGGCACCGTCTGCTCCACCGGCGTCCAGAAGGTGCGGATGCCGGTTCGCGTCATGGCGATGAGCGCGGCAAGGCCTGAGAGAATGAGAAGCGCGGCAAAGGCCCAGAGCACGGGCGTCATCTCGCCGCCTTCACCAATGCCCCCGGGGTTCAGCGCGCCGGAAAGCATGGCAAATTTGGCAAGAAAGCCCGGCAGAGGCGGCATCCCGGCAAGCAGCATGCCGCATGCCGCAAAGCCGAAACCGAGAACAGCAAGCGTGCCCGGCATGATCACGCCGCCTGCTTCTTCCTCTTCTTCTTCTTCCTCGCCCTCGCCATAGGCTTCCATGGTCACGGCCAGCACGTTTGCCGTGGCGTCCTGCCCACGTTCAATGAGTTCGATCAGAAGGAAGAAGGCGCTGATCGCAAGTGTCGAGCTTGCCAGATAGAAAAGCGCGCCGGTCGTCACACCGGCATTGCCAATACCGATAGCGATGAGGAGCGTGCCGGATGAAACCAGCACGGAGAAGCTCGCGAGCCTTCCAAGGGCCTGCGAAGCGAGTACCCCGATCATGCCGAAGGTAAGCGTCGCCATGCCGCCATAAAGCAGCACATCCCGTCCGAAATCTGCCGAACTGCCCGCATCATCCCCAAAGAAGAGAAGCGAGAGGCGAAGCAGCACATAGATGCCGACCTTGCTCATCACCGCAAAGATCGCCGCTACGGGGGCTGCTGCTGCCGAATAGGCAGGAGGCAGCCAGAAGCTCAGCGGCCACATGCCCGCCTTGACGAGGAAGGCAATGCCGAGAATAGCAGCACCCGCTTCCAGCATCAGCCGGTCTTCAGGCTGCGTAGTGGCGATGCGCTGCGCGAGATGCGCCATGTTCAGCGTGCCCGTCACGCCATAGATAAGCGAAACGCCGATGAGGAAGAGAAGCGAGGCTGCGAGATTGACAACGATGTAGTGCAGGCCCGCACGCACGCGAAGCTGGCCTGAGCCATAAAGCACAAGGCCGTAGGAAGCCGCGAGCATCACCTCGAAGAAGACAAAGAGGTTGAAAAGATCGCCGGTCAGGAATGCGCCGTTAAGGCCCATCAGAAGGAGCAGGAACAGCGAATGGAAATGCGGGCCTGCCCTGTGCCAGCGCGCCAGCGAGAAAATCAGCGCAGGCACGGCGAGTGACGCCGTCAGCGCCAGCATGAAGCCGGACAGGGGATCGAGCACCAGCACAATGGCAAAGGGCGGCGGCCAGTTGCCTACAAGATAGGGATGGGTTGTGGCCTCGCCTGCGCTCGCATCCATATGGAGGTGGAAGAGCAGCAGCACGGTAATGGCAAGCAACCCCGTCGCCGCAAGCAGGCTCACCGTGGATTTGAGCACCCTGCGCCGGTCATCGAAGAAAAGCAGAAAGGCCGCCGCCATGAGCGGCAGAACGATGGGCGCAACAATCAGATGGTCGGACCAGAAATTCATGCTCACGGCTCCCGTCCATCAACATGGTCGGTGCCTGTCAAGCCGCGTGCCGCAAGCAGCACGACGAGAAAGAGCGCCGTGGTCGCAAAGCCGATCACGATGGCCGTCAGCACCAGCGCCTGCGGCAGCGGGTCCGTATAGAGCGCAGGGTCCACGCCCACGCCTTTTTCGAGCACGGGGGCGGCGTTCATCTTGAGACGCCCCATGCTGAAGATGAAGAGATTGACGGCATAGGAAAGCAGCGCGAGCCCGATAATGACCTGATAGGTGCGCGGCCGGAGCAGAACCCAGACGCCCGCACCCGCCAGAACACCGATGCCGATGGAGAGAACGAGTTCCATTACGCTTCCTCCGCTTTCGCCGTCTCGGCCACGCGGGCGCGATAGCTGCGGAGAGACTGATGCGCGATGGAGAGAAGGATGAGCCCCGTCGCGCCGACCACAAGCGCAAAGACGCCGAGGTCAAAGAGAAGTGCCGTTGCCGTGGGCACGTCACCCACAAAGGGCAGATCCGTATATTGCGAATAGGAAGTGAGGAACGGATAGCCGAGCAACCAAGAGCCAAGCCCTGTGGAAACGGCGGTGAGCAGGCCAACGGCAATCCACATCATCGGCAGGATACGCAGTCTGTCTTCCACCTGCCGCGTGCCGAGCGCGAGATATTGCAGCACAAAGGCAATCGCCATCGCGATACCCGCCACGAAGCCGCCACCCGGCAGATCATGTCCGCGCAGGAAGAGAAAAGCCGCAAGCAGAATGATGACCGGGAACATCCATTGCATGATGATCGCCGGAACATGGAGATAATCATGCACCGTCTCGCCGACCCTGCGGTGCGGATGCGCTTCATCCAGCGTCATCTGGATACGCTGCTGCTCCGGCATGCCGATGCTTTCCGCTGCAGGGCGGAAGCGGCGCAGCAGCGCAAAGACGGTGAGTGCCACAATGCCGAGAACCGTGATTTCGCCCAGCGTGTCAAAGCCGCGGAAGTCCACAAGGATGACGTTCACCACATTGGTGCCGCCGCCCTCGCTATAGGCGCGGGAGAGGAAGAAATCAGCAATCGTGTCCGGCGCGTCGCGCGTCATCATGGCATAGGAGACCATGAACATGCCGATGCCGCAGAGAACGGCGAGCGCAAAGTCCCGCGCGCGCCGCAGCCGCGCCGAGAGGGTGACGGAATTATCCACTTCCTCAAGCCGCTTCGGCAGCCAGCGCAGGCCAAGCAGCAGAAGAACCGTGGTCACGATCTCGACGAGAAGCTGCGTCAGCGCGAGGTCAGGCGCGGAGAACCAGACAAAGGTCACGCAGGTAACGAGCCCCGCTCCTCCGAGCAGGATAAGCGCGGCAAGACGGTGATATTTCGCCTGTTGTGCGGCGAGCACCGCGCAGAAGATGCCCACGAGCCAGAGACCGGCAAAGACCGGATCAAAGCCGACAAGCGGGGGCAGGTGAATATCGAAACCAAGCCGTAGAAGCGACCAGGCAGCGGCAGCGAAAGCCAGCCCCACAAGAAGGCGAAGCTGCGGCTGCAGGCGGCGCGTGCCCAGCTTGGTTTCGATCCAGCGCGCCCACCGCCATGACACGGTGACGAGGATACGCTCGAAAATGCGCTGCCCCTTGAGGTTGCGCAGCAGGGGCGGACCTTCCTCGGACCGCGCAAGATAGCCGCGCAGCAGAATGTAGAGAATGACGCCCGTAACAAGCGCAATCGTGCTCATGATGAGCGGCGTGTTGATGCCATGCCAGACAGCGAGGCTGTATTCCGGTGTCTGTGCGCCAAGCACGGCTTCCACCGCGACATGCAGATAGGGGCCGACGGTGAGCGCCGGAATGATGCCGACAACAAGACAGGCAAGCACGAGCAGGTCGATCGGAAAGCGCATCCAGTGCGGCGGCTCATGCGGCTCGCGCGGCAGATCGACGGCAACAGGACCGAAAAACACCGTATGGATGAAACGCAGCGAATAGGCAACGCCGAGCGCCCCTGCAACCGTCGCCACATAAGGCAGCGCCCGGTCGAGGAACGAATCCGCATTCACCATGATCGTCTCCGCAAAGAACATCTCCTTGGAGATAAAGCCGTTGAGCAGCGGCACGCCGGCCATGGCTGCGCTCGCCACCATGGCAAGCAGCGCCGTCACCGGCATCGCGCGGTAAAGCCCGCTCAGCCTTCGCATGTTGCGTGTGCCGGTTTCGTGGTCGATCACGCCTGCGGCCATGAAGAGCGACGCCTTGAAAGTGGCGTGGTTCATCATGTGGAAAATTGCCGCCACCGCTGCGAGTGGGCTTGAAAGCCCCAGCAGCGTGGTGATGAGGCCGAGATGGCTGATCGTCGAATAGGCGAGCAGCCCCTTCAGGTCGTGCTGGAAAATGGCAAAGAAGGCGCCGAGGCAGAGCGTGATCATGCCCGCGCCCGCAACGATATAGAACCATTCCGGCGTACCTGAGAGAACGGGCCAGAGCCGCGCCAGCAGGAACACGCCCGCCTTCACCATGGTGGCGGAGTGGAGATAGGCCGACACCGGAGTCGGTGCTGCCATCGCATTGGGCAGCCAGAAATGGAAGGGGAACTGTGCGCTCTTTGTCAGCGCGCCAAGCAGGATCAACACGAGAGCGGGAACATAAAGTTCATGCTCGCGGATCTTGTTGCCCGAGGCCAGCACCACATCGAGATCATAGCTGCCGACAATATGGCCAACGATGAGCAGCCCGACGAGAAGGCAGAGCCCGCCGATAAAGGTGATAGTCAGCGCCATGCGCGCGCCGTCGCGCGCAGCCGCGTTCTGATGCCAGAAGCCGATCAGCAGAAAGGAGAAGATGCTGGTCAGTTCCCAGAAAATCGTCAGCAGGATGAGATTGCCGGAAATCACCATGCCCTGCATCGCGCCCATGAAGGCGAGCAGGAAGGCGAAGAAGCGCGGTACAGAGTCCTGTTCGGACATGTAATAGCGCGTATAGAGCACCACGAGGCAGCCGATCCCCATGATGAGCATGGAGAACATCCAGGCGAAGCCATCCATTCGCAGCGTGAAATTGAGTCCAAGCTCCGGCAACCATGCGACTTCGCTGCGGATCACCCTGCCGTCGGCAATGCTGGGATAGAACGATGCGACAATGATGAGGCCGGTAACGGCGACAGCGCCGGAGAGCAGCGCCTGTGCATTGCGATTGGTGAAAGGCAGGCTGGCCGACAGGGCGCTTCCCGCGGCGAGCAGCAGGATCAGCAGGGGAAGAAGCGCCTGTTCATTCATTCTGCGCGGTCACCATTATCGTTGCGTCTGCAAAGGGGCCGGACTCTTCGCAGGCGGGGGGCGTTTATTCTGGCCGGCACGGCCATCGGGGGCGATGTTTTCTGGAAAGCCGATTGTGCTTTAGAAAACATGAGTTTGGAAGTGGGAACACAGAAATCGGTCGCATTCAGGCCAGCCCGATGCGCGTTCTTTCCCTGGTCTCCCTGTCCCGCTTCGGGGCGTGCTCGGCGCACCTGCTCAGGACAGCCAAAGGACTTAAATGACCCGGCCGCGCTTGTCGAATGTCCTGACATAAAAAGGATGTGAACGGGGCTGATTCCGCCCGCGGCACAAATTTTCTCGTCCGAACTTATCCCCCCCGGGGTGCGCCCGTGTGAAGCTTTGCCTCCGTAGCCGGATCAAGGGAGAGTGACATGGCAAAGTTTTTCAGCGACGCAACGACGAGCGGCAGTTCATCGGCAATCGAGTGGCAGGGTGGGACCGGTACATTCTGGGCTTGGGGCGAATTTGACGGCGCAACGGTCGCGCTGGAGGCGAGTCCCGATGGTGAAATCTGGTTTTCCCTCGGCGAGCCGGTCTCCTTCAGCGACAAGGGCGTCGCCGCCTTCGCCCTCGGCCCCTGCCGCCTTCGCGCGAAAATCGCGAATGCGGGCGAGGGGACGAGTATTTCCGCCCGTATCTGACGGGGGACGGCCTATCGCCGTCCGGCAAAGGGATGCGTGCTCGACAGCCCGCCATCCACCGGAATGGCCTGACCGTTCACATAGGAGGCGTCATCGCTTGCCAGGAAAAGCGCGGCCTGCGCAATTTCGATCGGATTTCCGTAGCGTTTCAGCGGGTTTAGCTGGCCGATCTTGTCTTCGGTCCCCCGTGCCCGCGCCCCGTCGAAGATCGGCTTCGTCATGCCGGTCTCGATGAGGCCGGGGCAGATCGCATTGATGCGCACGCCCGTGCCGGACAATTCGTTCGCCACCGTCTGCACAAGGCTGATGACGCCCGCCTTGCTGGCGCTATAGGGCAGGCCTCCGGCATTGGCCCGCAACCCCGCCACGGAAGCGGTGCAGATGACCGAGCCGCTCCCCTGCCGGATCATGTGCGGGCTTGCCGCCTTGATGGCAAGGAAGGGGCCGATCAGGTTGACCGCCAGTACTTCCTGCCAATAGGCGACCGTCTGTTCCTGCATGGGAATGAGGCCGCCGCTGATGCCAGCATTGGCGTAAAGCACGTCAATCCCACCGAATGCGGAGAGGCAATGGTCCACAAAGCCCTGCACGGCGGTCTCGTCGCTCACATCGGCGGCGACGGAGGAAACGGTGCCGCCTTCCGCGCGGATAAGGGCGGCTGTTTCATCCACCGCGTCTTCCACGCGGTCCACAGCCACCACTTTCGCGCCTTCCCGCGCAAAAAGAAGGGCGCTGGCCCGGCCAATGCCGCTGCCAGCGCCCGTAACGATTGCTCTTTTCCCTGCGAGGCGCCCCATTTTCGTTTCTCCCTGCTTGTACGTCGCTCACGCAACTTTAGGGAGTGTTCGGCGCCTCGAACAGAGCAAGAGAAATGCGCCGGATCAGAAATCCTTGCCGGCAGTCACCGCCCAGCCGACATTGCCGTTCGCGCTCTCCAGTGTGCCGGAGCTGCCAACTTTCGGGGCCTCATCAATCGGTGCCGTGCAGTTTTCCGGCTGGTCGCCAATCGTGGTGCAGATCGTGTTGTCCGCCACACGCCAACTGCCGCCCACTTCGTTGCCATCAGCGCCCAGCACGACCACGCTCGAGGCGTCGGGATAATGGATTTTGGTAACAGCGCCGTCCGGCCCGGTGAGCGTCACCGTGTTGCCGATAAGGCCGGCACCCACATCCGCATTCGCCGCGCCCGCGAAAGCGAGCGTGGACAAGGCGAAAGTGGCCGCGAGAACGAGTTTCTTCATCGGGTTCCTCCCAAAAAGCATGGCTGAGACGGCGCAAGGCTCCTCCCCTCGCCGTTAACCATAACTCTACATGGGCAGTTGGCTCACGCAAGGGGCGCCCCTGCGGAAAGCGCCTATCGGCGGAAGCCCGGCGGCTTTAGGAGAAAGATGATGAGCCAGATGGGAATAAGCACCAGCGCGCCCAGCAGGAAATGAGGTAGCGCCCAGCCGATCCCCTCGCGTAGAAAAGCGAGAATGGCCTCGGGCGTGAACCCGATATCCCTGAGAACTTCCTCGGCTGTGATGTCGAACGCACTGAGCAAGGCGCCAATGGCGACCGCCCCTATGAAGAATTTAAGCAGCGTCGACAAGGCGTTCAGGATCATGAAGGCGCCCGTCTTGTCCCCGGCGAATCAGTAAAATTCAGTCTAGAGCGTCAGGGGCCGCCAAGAAAGGCCGGGAAAGGGAGAAGGCAGTGAGCAGCAATGATTCTTCGGGCAAGGTTGTCGACGGAAGCCCGGCCGATTGCCACTTCCCGGCGGCACGGATCGCCGGTTTGCCCGAAAAGCCGGTGGTCCACCAGTTCAACGCAAACGCTATCCGTCATACGCGCTCGGTCGGGGATATGGCGGGCCTCACCGATATGGGGCTTCACATTGTCCGTGTGGAGCCGGGACGCGACACAACAGAGCATCACTTCCACGGACAGGACGAAGAGTTCCTCTATGTGATCTCGGGTCATGCCGAGGCGACAATCGGCGAGGAGAGCTTCACCGTTCGCGCGGGCGACATGATGATCTTCCCGAAAAATTCGCCTGCTCACTCCATGCATGTGCCGGCAGAGGCGGGCGAGGATCTCGTGTACCTCATGGGCGGCACGCGCTCGCCCATTGATGTCTGCACCTATCCGAAACTCGCCCGGCGCATGTACCGCGTGGACGGCGTGAAGGAATATGCCGCCCTCGCGGATTTCAAGAAGGTCTGACGCCTAGCGTCCGAAGAGTTTCTTGAGCGCGTCTTCGGGGCGCGGCTTTGTGCTTTCTGCCGGTGCTTCCTCGCCCTCGGGCTGCGATTGAGGCTGGGGCTGGCCGAGCAGTTCATTCAGCAAGCCCTTGCCGCCATCCTCCTTGATCGACTTGATCGTGTTTTGAATGTTCTCGCGGTTCTGAATGATGGATTTAAGGTCTGGCGCAAAGCGCGGGCTGGACCACGGGCCAGTGATGAGGATCGGCACTTCAATGCCCTTCACCTCGGACGAGCCGCCCTGTCCTTCAAGTGAGGCCGCAAGCTTCGGTTCGACGCGATAGTTGAGCGTCTTTTGCGGCATGTTCGCCGTGCCCGCACCCGTTACCCGGACGAGGGGGGAGAGCAGGGCAAAGTCCTGATTGTTCAGCACGCCATTGGTGATGGTGAAGGTGCCGCCAAGCTCGGAGAAATCTGTGTCCTGTGTTCCGCCGGATTGCCAGCCGGTTGTCGCGGCGCTCAACAC
>NZ_JBATWS010000294.1:0-5634 GCF_049672805.1 Parvibaculum sp. | reverse complement strand
GGTCGATGTAAAGCGCATGGTCGGCCTCGTGCGGGTGATCGGCGAGCACCGCCCCGACCCGACGGATGAAACGGGCCGTTTCGGCCTTGTCGATATCGAAGCCGTCTGCGACCTGCCGGTGCCGGTTTCGCTTTCGGATGTAAAGAATGAACCCGCCCTTGCCGAAATGGCGCTGTTGAAGCAATCGCGCCTGTCCGTGCAGCCGGTACGCCCCGAAGAATGGAAGCTCATCTGCAAGATGGCGGGACTGAAGAAAATCCCGTGAGCGAGCGGGATATATGTGCCCTTGCCGATCTCGATGATCCGGGTGCGCGCGGCTTCATCATCGACACAGGCGAGGAGAGGTGCGAGATATTCCTTGTACGGAAAGATACGTCCGTCTTTGCCTATCTGAACCGCTGCCCGCATGCAAACCAGCGCCTCGACGCGCGGCCTGACCGGTTCCTTACCACAGATGAAACAAGAATCATCTGCGGCGCCCACGGCGCCCTCTTCCGTATCGAAGACGGGTTCTGCACCAGCGGTCCCTGCGCGGGAAAACATCTGGAGCCTGTGAAAATCGAAATAGCAGATGGTCGTGTACGGATAGCGACGGACTGACGGGACGCGACACGGTAACTTGATACATCGGAAAATGGCTTGATCTATCAAGAACTCAGGGTGTCCCCGCCTCGAACTTCCGGAAGTCCTCGATCAGCCCCTCGACCGAAAGCGCGATCAGCTTCTTGCCGTCTTCCGGGTCGGCAAGGCTCGGGTCGGAGCCGATGCGGCCATCGGGAAAGGCGGCGCGGTAGCTTTCGGCATCCGTATATCGGCCCCAGGGGGCGACTTTGGGGCTCACTTCCGCGCTTTTCACGGCCTGCGGATAAAGAAACTGCGTAACCGCGATTTCAGACGGCGTCGCATGGGCACCATGCGACGAGCCATAGCGCTTCTGGCAGAAATCCATCACCGGCTTGAAGTCCCACCAGTTCGCCCGGCGGCACAGGACCGGCCCGCGATTTGCCGCCTCCTGCGAAAGAGAGCGGTCGGCATAAATCTCGGCAAAGGCGGCTTCGATGGTCGGAACATTCCCGCCATGCCCGTTGAAGAAATAGATACGCTCGAAGCCATGCCGCGCGAGCGACGACACCCAGTCATGAATTGCCGCGATCATGGTAGAGGGACGAAGCGTGATCGTGCCGGCAAAGCCGAGATGATGCTGCGCAATGCCGACATTGAAAGTCGGCCCCACCAGAAACCCCGCTTCCTCGCCCGCGCGCTGCGCAATGGCTTCGGGGCAAATCGCATCCGTGCCGATAAGCCCGGTCGGCCCATGCTGCTCCGTGGAGCCGACGGGAATGACAATCCCGCGCGACTTCCGAAGATAGGCCTCCACTTCCGGCCAGCTCGAATGATGCAAAAGCATTTGCGGATCATAGGGGAGCGCAGGGAAATTGTGGACTCACAAGCCTATGTATCAAAACCGCAGGTGATATTTGGGCGGTGCAAATCTTTCTGCGAAATGTGCGACTTACGGCAGAGCGCCTTTTCACTGAGCATTCCCCGGTTTTCAGAACCGGAGGAACCGCAATGACTGTCTATGCACTCGCTCAATTCACCATCCATGACCGGGCGCGCTATGAAGCCTATGCCGCCCGCTTTGCCGCCACCATGAAGGGCCGCAAGGGTCGCCTCCTTGCCGCCCAGGAAAACCCCGAAGTGATGGAAGGCAAATGGGAAGGCACGAAAATCGTTCTGATCGAGTTTCCCGATGAGGCGAGCCTGCGCGAATGGTCGGAAAGCCCGGAATATCGTGCAATCTCGGTGGACCGCGAAGCCGCGACAGAAGGCTCGGTCCTTCTGGTGAAAGGCGTCGGCTGACGCAGGGGCAGGCTCCGTTCCGTGGTCTGCTTCTGAAACCTCCTTGTTCAAGGGCTTCTCCCCCCGGAGATTTCGGGCCAATCTTGGGCCCGAGGCGCTTCCAGGGGTGCCGCGACCTGCCTGACATCATGTATGAGTGGAGCCATGAAAAGGCTCTGCGACGGGGCACGACAGGAACGGAGACAAGGCGTTGAGTGAGAAGAAGAACAAGAAACTCGAAACCGAAAACAGGGGCCCGCTCAAAGGTGTCCGCATCGTCGATCTGACGGCTGTTGTCTTCGGCGCCTATGCAACGCAGATCCTGGGCGATATGGGCGCGGATGTGATCAAGATCGAAGCGCCCTCGCCCACCGGCGGCGGCGGCAGCGGCGGCGACATCATGCGCTGGCCGGGCCATCTGCCGGAAGGTGCCGCACCCGATCTCGGTCCCATCTTTCTCACCATCAACCGCAACAAGCGCTCCGTGCTGCTCGACCTCGGCTCGAAAGAGGGCCGCGCCGCGCTGCTGAAAATCGTCGCAACGGCGGATGTTCTCACATCCAATATTCGCTATGCCGCGATGAAGAAGCTCGGCCTCGCCTATGAGGACATCAAGGCGGTGAAGCCCGACATCATTTTCGTTCATGCGGCAGGCTATGGCTCGGACGGGCCTTATGCGGGCCTACCCGCCTATGATGATCTCATTCAGGCAGGTTCCGGCGCGGCAGACCTTCTCGGCCGCATGGATGGCAACCCGAAGCCCCGCTACATCCCGACCATCATGGCCGACAAGGTATCCGGCCTTTTCATGGTGCAGGCTGTGACGGCCGCGCTCTTTCATAAGGAGCGCACAGGCGAAGGCCAGTTCGTGGAAGTGCCGATGCTCGAAGCGGTGACATCATTCGTGCTCGCCGAACATTTCTACGATCATGTCTATGACCCGCCGACCGGGCAATGGACCTATGGCCGCATCACCAATCCCGATCGCCGCCCCTATCGCACAAAGGACGGCTATATCGGCCTGCTTCCCTATTCCGACAAGCAGTGGGAACAGTTCTTCGAGCTTGCAGGCCGCCTCGACGATTACAAGAACGATCCGCGCTTCAACAATTATCGCGCCCGCACGGCGAATATCCGCGAGCTATACGCGATGATCGAGGAGACGACGGAAACGAAGACGACCGATGAATGGCTGGCATTACTGCAGCCGCTTTCCATTCCCGCCGTGAAGATGAACCGGCTCGATGATCTGATGGATGATCCGCATCTGAAAGCTGTCGATTTCTTCCAGCGCTATGACCATCCTCACGCCGGACCTTATTTCGCGCTGAAGCCGCCGGTGCGCTTTTCCGAAAGCCCATCCAGCATTCGCCGCCATCCGCCCCGCCTTGGCGAACAGACGGAGGAAGTCCTGAGGGAAGCAGGCATGAGCGATGAGGAAATCGCCGCGCTCGTGAAGCACGAAAACTGATCCGGCCCGTCAACCGGCAAGCAGGGCGGACACCGGATATCCCCTGTCCCCGCTTCGCTCCCGACAACGCCCGGCAATGAAGGAAAACAGGCCCGGCTTGTTCCGCCCCTGCGCGGCGGACATAATGGGCCAAAATCAACAAACCGCTGAAAATGCGCCGCCAAGGGAGGCTTTCATGTCCGATACCCTCTTCCCCGTGCCAGATGAATGGAAGAAGCGCACGCATCTGACCGCCAGTGATTATCGTGCGAAATACGAAGAGAGCATCTCCGATCCACAGGGATTCTGGCGGCGTGAAGGCCAGCGCATCGACTGGATGAAGCCCTATACCAAGGTGAAGGATACGAGCTTCGGCAAGGATCACGTCTCGATCAAATGGTTCGAGGACGGAACGCTGAACGCCTCTGCCAATTGCATTGATCGCCACCTTGCAAAGCGCGGCGATCAGGTTGCGATCATCTGGGAAGGCGATGATCCGGCAGACCACAAATCCGTCACCTATCGCGAGCTTCACGAACATGTTTGCCGCTTCGCCAATGTGCTGAAAGCGCAGGGCGTGAAGAAGGGCGACCGCGTCACGATCTATCTGCCGATGATCCTCGAGGCAGCCTATGCCATGCTCGCCTGCGCGCGCATCGGCGCGATCCATTCGATCGTTTTTGGCGGCTTCTCGCCGGACAGCCTTGCAGGCCGGATCCTCGACTGCGAATCCACCTGCATCATCACGGCAGATGAAGGCGTGCGCGGCGGACGCAAGATTCCGCTGAAGGCGAACACGGATGAAGCGCTGAAGAAATGCCCCGATGTGAAGAGCGTCATCGTGGTGAAGCGCACCGGCGGCAATGTGACCATGCAGGCGGGCCGTGACATCTGGTACGAGGAAGCCGCCGCGAAAGTGTCCGCCGAATGCGCACCGGAAGAAATGGGCGCCGAAGACCCGCTCTTCATCCTCTACACATCCGGTTCCACCGGAAAGCCGAAAGGTGTGCTGCACACGACCGGCGGCTATATGGTCTATGCGTCCATGACGCATCAATATGTCTTCGACTATCAGGAAGGCGATATTTACTGGTGCACGGCAGATGTTGGCTGGGTCACGGGCCACAGCTACATCGTCTATGGCCCGCTGGCGAATGGCGCGACGACGCTGATGTTTGAAGGCGTGCCCAACTATCCCGATTCCTCGCGCTTCTGGCAGGTGATCGACAAGCACAAGGTCAACACTTTCTACACCGCTCCGACCGCGCTGCGCGCCCTGATGCGCGAAGGCGAAGAGCCGGTGAAAAAGACAAGCCGCAAGACGCTCCGCCTTCTCGGCTCTGTCGGCGAACCGATCAACCCGGAAGCATGGCTCTGGTATCACCGCGTTGTCGGTGAGAATCGCTGTCCCATCGTCGATACATGGTGGCAGACGGAGACAGGCGGCATTCTCATTTCGCCCCTGCCCGGCGCGATTGATCTGAAGCCCGGCTCCGCGACGAAACCTTTCTTCGGCGTGAAGCCGGTGATCGTCGATGCGGAGGGCAAGGTGCTGGAAGGGGCGACCACCGGCAATCTCTGCATCGCCGATTCATGGCCCGGTCAGATGCGCACCATCTATGGCGACCATCAGCGCTTCGTCGAAACCTATTTCATCCAGTATCCTGGCTACTACTTCACCGGCGATGGCTGCCGCCGCGATGAGGACGGCTATTACTGGATCACGGGCCGCGTGGATGACGTTCTGAACGTGTCGGGTCATCGCATGGGCACGGCAGAAGTGGAAAGCGCGCTCGTCGCCCATCCGAAAGTCGCCGAAGCCGCCGTGGTCGGCTATCCGCACGACATCAAGGGACAGGGCATCTATGCCTATGTAACGCTGGTGGCGGGCGAGGAACCATCAGAAGAGCTTCGCAAGGAACTCGTGCAATGGGTACGCAAGGAGATCGGTCCCATCGCCTCGCCGGACCTGATCCAGTTCGCGCCGGGCCTGCCGAAAACCCGCTCCGGCAAGATCATGCGCCGCATCCTGCGCAAGATCGCGGAAGATGACTTCTCCAACCTCGGCGACACCTCCACTCTCGCCGATCCTTCCGTGGTCGATGATCTGGTGGAGAACCGCCAGAACCGCGCGAAGTAATCCCGATTACCTCAAAACGAAGAAGGGCTGCCTTATGAGGCGGCCCTTTTTCTTGTGTGCGACAGCTCCAATGCGATGGAACCTCATCCGCCTCCCGCACGTTCCTCCTTCAACACAAGCGAGAGCAAGGAGAGGAACATGCGCGGCATTCTGCTCTGGGCGATTGGCGTCCCCATCCCGATCATTATCCTGATCTATTTCC
>NZ_JBATWS010000293.1:0-9843 GCF_049672805.1 Parvibaculum sp. | reverse complement strand
TGGCGGTGCTGGTCTTGGCCGATGCGGACTTGGCGCGCGGTTTCGCGGCTGCCTTGGCCGCCGGCTTTGCCTGAGACTTCTCGGCTGCCGACTTGGACTTGGGTGATTTGGTTGTCTTGTTCGCCATCGTTTCTACCTGTACCCAGCCTTTCTCAATTCCAAAGGCCGAAAGAAGGATGCAAAACCATTCTCGTCGGCATCATCTTGTGCGTTGCCCGATCTTTTCCGCTCGCCCGCCGCGCCAGGCGAGCACTCAAATCTTTTAATTTGCCGCGGCGGAACACCCGTCGGGGCATGTCTTGTCGAAAACGAAGGCCGAATTTGGCTGCCGAAAACCGGTCAGATTCCGCGTCCAGGAACGGCTGCGTCCGACCGTCAATAACCCCAGCCCTTCTTGCTTAGCCGGACGAGAGATGTGTCTTTCGGTCAGGGCGCGTCTGAATATCTGCGGAAACTAATCAGTGCGACATATATAGCACAGAAACCCCGCCTTTGGAAGGCAGGGTTCAAAAAAGACAGTTAACACAGGTAGATAGGCCGATTTCTTCGCAGATTCCTGCGCCTTTTCAGGCTTTCAGGCGGAAGAAAACCCATCTGCCGGGCGGAGATTAATCGCCCTCGCCGGGCTCGGCGCTGAAATGTTCCTCAAACTTGCCCGATACGCCCTGCCACTCATCTGCATCGGCGGGCGGTTCCCGCTTTATGGTGATATTCGGCCACTTGTTGGCGTATTCAGCGTTCAGCTCCAGCCACTTCTCGAGGCCCGGCTCCGTATCGGGCTTGATCGCCTCGGCAGGGCATTCCGGCTCGCAGACGCCACAGTCGATACATTCATCCGGATGGATGACCAGCATGTTCTCGCCCTCGTAGAAGCAGTCAACGGGGCAGACTTCCACGCAATCCATATATTTGCAGCGGATGCAGTTATCGGTCACGACATAGGTCATCGTACTCTCCAGTGGCGCGGCGGGTGGCCCGCCTTCGCTTCATATCGGGGGCGCCGTCCGAACTTTCCTTCAGTCTTGTCGGGGCAATAATCCGAGCCGGGTCATGGCGCGCTGCCGCGCCTCACCCGACTGACGATCGGGAACGTATATCAGCCCCGCGACGCGCCGCAACAGGTTGGCTTCATAGTCGTCCAATACGCCATCCGCATAGGCGACTTCCCACATTTTTTCGATCAGATCGACGCGTTCTTCCTCGTTATAGGCGCGCTTGATCGACTGCATCCAGCGGTGAAGATCGATTCTGGCCGCTTCTTCCTCCATCGCTTCTTCCATCAGCCTGTCGATCTCGGCATCGGTGAGTTTGAAAGACTGTGCCGCGATACGCCGGATCGTTCTGCGCTCATCCGCGCCGAAATAGGTGTCGGATGTGGCAGCACGAATGAGGAGTGCCACCACCGCGATCCGCAGATCGGAGGTTTCCTGGCGCTGTTCCTCGGGCTCGCCAAGGAAGAATTTCTTGAGGGCTGTCAGCATAAATTTCCACCTACATGATAGGGGTGACAGTTTCAATTACAGAGATTTGCGTGAATTAGAGCCCTTGCTTCAGGGCCGTGGTTTCACGCCGCTCTTTCTTGGTCGGCCGACCGCTGCCCGGCTCGCGGATTGCCTGCACTGCGCCCTGCTTCGGAGAAGGGGCGGGCGGGTCCATGTCCTCGTAAAGAAGACGCGCCTCAGGCGCGGGCCCGCGCCGATCTTCGAGCGCCAGCACTTTCACCACGCGGATATGGGGGCCAAGCGGGAAGGTGAGAACATCGCCGGGGCGCACAAGGCGGCTCGCCCGTGCGATGCGTTCCCCATTCACGCGCAGCTTTGCCGACTGGACGAGGCCCTGCGCCAGCGTGCGGCTTTTCAGAAAGCGCGCATGCCAGAGCCAGCGGTCGATCCTTTGCCCCTCGGAACCACCATCCGGCGGGATCGCGCGTCCGTCGCGGTTTTCATGTCCGCTCATGGGTAATGGACCGTGCGGTCAGGATGTGCGGCCACGCTCTTTCAGAACGGCAAGGGCCGCAAAGGGCGAATCGGGATCAGGCTCACGCTCCTTCTGCTTGCGCTGATGCCCGCCATGCGGCGCGCCGTGCCTCATGCCATCCCGGCCACCATCGCGCGGGTCATGCCGCTGACGCTTGCCGCCCTGCGGCTTCTGCTGGCTGCGATGCGGCTTTTGGCCAGGCTTGCCGCCTTCCGCCTGCTGCCGGTCGCGCCGGGGCTTGCGATGGGGGGCCTCCCCGTGACGGCGACGCGAGGGACGCCAGATTTCCATTTCGACGGGTTCGCCCGGAATGGCGGTAGCCTCTGCCGGTGCGGTTTCTGCCGTGGCTTCCGCCATTGCGGCTTCTTCGGGCGCTGCTTCTTCGTTAACCGGCTCTGCTGCCTCCGCTGCTTCGGTGGCTTCCTCAGCAGGTGCTGCATCTGTGGTTGCCGTCTCCGCAGGTGCTTCTGCGGCGGGGGTGGGCGGTACGATCTTTTCCACCTGCGAGCGATAGCCGAGGCCGCGCAGCAGACTTGCAAATTCATCGCCCGAGCAGCCAACAAGCGACATCATGTCGGGTGTCACGACGAAGCCGCCATTATAGGTCCGTGCCGCGATGACGGGTCGGATGAGGTCGGCCACGCGCTCCAGCATGTCGAGGCGGACGGCGCGCTTGTCGCAGACGCGGAAACCGAGCGCGGCATAGAAGCCCTCGGGGGCTGCCGGATCGGCGGGAACGGAGGTAAGGCCCGGTGTGGGCAGCGGCGGCAGGCTGGCGAGAGGATCTTCCAGCTCCTTCGCTTCCTTGCGGGCGAGCGCCCAGAGCGCGAGCTTCAGCCGCGCAGGGGCGGGCTTCAGCAGGGCGGGCATGAAAATCGAATAGGCACCGAAGCGCACGCCATGCTTGCGAAGCTGGCCGCGCGCTGCCTGATCGAGAGCGCGCACATCTTCCGACACTTCCTCGCGCGGCAGGGCACCGAGATTTTCGACAAGGCGGAAGGCGATGCCGCGGGCAAGGCCTTCGATGTCTGTCGCATCGCGCAGCGCGACGAGCGGTGCGAGCACCTGTGTCACATGTACTTTCAGCCAGGCTTCGAGCCGCGCCTGCACGGCTTCGCGCGCGGGCCCGTTCAGCTGTTCGCCTGCGATGAGTTCCACACGCGGCTGGAGAATGTTGTCGCTGCCAGCGAGGCGGGCGACCGGGTGGCCTGCCCAGACAATGCGCGCATGTTCCGACAGCGTGATATCCGCGTCGGGTGCCGTCACCAGCCGCTGTGCGCGGCTTGCGATTTCGGTGGTCAGCACCGGCTCGGCGGCGGCGCGCAGAACCTTTGCCTGTTCCTCCTCCGCACGCGGATCGGGCACGAATACAAATCCTTCGAGATGGCCGGCATATTCGCCTTCGACCAGAACCTCGCCATCGCCGTTTACAGCCGCCATAAGATCCTCATTCTGGCGCAGACGTTTCATCAGGACGCTAGTGCGCCGATCGACAAAGCGTTGCGTCAATCGCTCGTGGAGCGCGTCAGACAGCCTATCCTCTATATTACGCGCGCGCTCCTGCCAATGCGCTGGATTGTGAAGCCAATCGGCCCGGTTGGCCACATAGGTCCAGGTCCGCATATGGGCAAGGCGGGTGGCGAGCGTATCAATGTCCCCGTCGGAGCGGTCAAGCTTGCCAATCTGGCCCGCAAGCCAGTCATCGGGGATGCGTTCGGGCGTGTCCCCGCCCGTATTCATGAGGAAGAGATAGATCCGCGCGAGCAAGGCGGCATGGTCGCTTGCGAGCGTCTTGCGGAAGTCCGGCACCTGCGCCACTTCCCATAGCCGCCGGATGGCGTGAGGGTTGCGGGCGATGTCGGCGATTTCCGGCGCACGCCTCATCCGGTCCAGCGCTTCTATGTCGCTGGCGGCAGGCGCCCGTGTCAGTCCCGGGCGGCCCGGTGCCATGTCGAGGCTGCGCATCAGGGCCGGTATGGTCGAGAAATCGAGATGGGGATTGCGCCACTGGAAGACGCGCTCAGCTTCGAAATGGTGGCTTTCGATCCGGGCGATCACATCATCCGGCAGCGAGGTCGCTTCGCCTGTCACGCCGAATGTGCCGTTATTCATGTAGCGCCCGGCGCGGCCTGCAATCTGGGCAAGCTCGGTCGGGACGAGCGGGCGGTGCTGCACGCCATCAAATTTTTGCGTGGAGGCAAAGGCGACATGGTCCACATCCATGTTGAGGCCCATGCCGATGGCATCTGTCGCCACGAGAAAATCGACTTCGCCAGACTGATAAAGCGCCACCTGCGCGTTGCGCGTGCGGGGGCTCAGCACGCCCATCACGACGGCCGCACCGCCGCGCTGGCGGCGGATCAGTTCGGCAATCGCATAGACCTGCTCGGCGGAGAAGGCGACGATGGCCGAGCGGCGCGGCAGGCGGGTGATCTTCTTTGCGCCCGTCCACGACAGCTCCGAAAAGCGCGGGCGGTTGATGAAGCGCGTATCGGGCAGAAGTTTCTGGATCAGGCTTCGCGCGGTTTCCGAGCCGAGCATCATGGTTTCAGAGCGGCCCCGTGCGCGCAGCAGCCTGTCTGTGAAGGTATGGCCGCGTTCGCGATCGGCGGCGAGCTGGATTTCATCCACGGCGAGGAAATCGACTTCCCGGTCGAGCGGCATCGCTTCCACGGTGCAGATGAAATAGCGGGCAGAGGCGGGCAGGATCTTTTCCTCGCCCGTGATGAGGGCGACGGCGCGCGGGCCTTTCGCCTTCACAACGCGATCATAGATTTCGCGGGCGAGCAGGCGCAGCGGCAGGCCGATCATGCCGCTCTCATGGCCCATCATCCGCTCGATGGCGAGATGGGTCTTGCCGGTATTGGTTGGCCCCAGAACAGCCGTGATGCGGCGCCGTTCGGCGATGCCGTCACGCAGGCGGTTTTCGGCATCAGCCGGATCAAGGGAAGGGGGCGGGGTACTCATGGCTCTGCCGCACATTCCGCGTAAACGGGCACGGAAGCAAGTACCAGCGGCGTTAACCCAAGCCGCTTTAAGGGAAGGAATATTGGGCGAACGAATCGGGTCCGAATCGCTGACCTGCGCGTTTTCCGGCTTCGTTCACGGCTAAATCTTGTGTGTTCACAAGAGTTTAGGCAGACAAAACCTTAACGCAGCTTTTTTTGTTTTGCCTTCCCCAGCGTCCCTGCGCCGTATTCCCTGCGGCGGCATGCCTTCCCCTTTTCGTAACTGGACCGCGGTCTATAGTGTCGGGCATCGACATCTAAAACACCGCCTCCGGCGATCAGCGACGGGGGAAGAGAGGGAGGCAATTCATGGATTTCAGGATTCCCAAGGAGATCACCGACTATCTCGCCGTGCTGGATGACTTCATCGAGAAGGAAATCAAGCCGCTTCAGGCGCAGGACGATAATGAGCGCTTCTTCGACCACCGGCGCGAACATGCCCGCACCGACTGGGATAATCAGGGTCTGCCGCGCCACGAGTGGGAAGAACTGCTGGCCGAGATGCGGCGCCGTGCCGACAAGGCGGGTCATCTGCGGTTTGCCTTGCCGAAAGAATATGGCGGCCAGGACGGCTCCAACCTTGCCATGGCCGTGATCCGCGACCATCTCGCGGCCAAGGGGCTTGGCCTGCACAACGACCTTCAGAATGAATCATCCATCGTCGGCAATTTCCCGACCGTTCTGATGTTCCGCGACTTCGGTACGGAAGAGCAGAAGAAGGTTTTCATTGAAGGCTCGCTCAACGGAACGATCCGCGTTGCCTTCGGTCTTACCGAGCCTGATCACGGTTCCGATGCCACATGGATGGAAACGACGGCGAAGCGCGAGAAGCGTGATGGCGTTGATGGCTGGGTCATCAATGGTCAGAAGATGTGGAATACGGGGCTTCATGTGGCGACACATGACTTCGTGTTCGCGCGCACAAGCGGCAAGCCGGGTGATGCGCTGGGCATCACCTGCTTCATCGTGCCGATGGATACGCCCGGCGTGCAGGTCGAGGAATATCTCTGGACCTTCAACATGCCGACAGACCATCCGCGTGTGTCGTTCACGAATGTGTGGGTGCCGGAGGGTTCCTATCTCGGTGATCCCGAGCGCGGCCTCGAACTTGCGCAGCATTTCGTGCATGAGAACCGCATCCGTCAGGCGGCATCAGGCGTGGGCGCCGCGCAATACTGCATCGAGCAGAGTGTTGCCTATGCAAAGCAGCGCAAGCCCTTCGGCAAGCCGCTTGCCTCAAACCAGGCGATCCAGTTCCCGCTGGTCGAGGCCTATACGGAATGCGAGATGATCCGCAACTTCATCTACAAGACGGCGTGGGAAATGGATCAGATGTCGAAGCCCGATGTCGCGAAGTATCTCTCCGACAAGGTTTCGATGTGCAACTACCGCGCGAACAGGCTTGTCTGTCAGGCAGCCGACCTTGCCATGCAGGTGCATGGTGCGATCGGTTATTCGCGCCACAAGCCCTTCGAGCATATCTACCGCCACCACCGCCGCTATCGCATCACGGAAGGATCGGAAGAGATCCAGATGCGCAAGGTGGGCGGACATCTCTTCGGTTATCTCGGTGCGAACCGCGCGCCGAAGGATGCGTAAGCAACACGCGATCTGATTGCGATGTGAGAGAGGCCGTCACGCTCCCTGCGTGGCGGCCTTTTCCATGCGCTCGTTCCAGACGAGACGCCAGCTCGGCAGGATCATCGTTGCGTTGGTGCCGATGCCAAGCTCGCTTTCGAGCCGGAACTCGCCGCCGTGCATTTCGATCAGCGATTTGGTGATGGGCAGGCCAAGCCCCGTGCCGCCATGCTGGCGCGAGGTTGCGTCATCGACCTGCCCGAAAGGCTCCAGCACTTCGTGCAGCTTGTTTGCAGGGATGCCGATGCCGATATCGCTCACAGAAAGGCTCAGTTCGCCTGTCGATGTGAAGGACACGGAAATGGTAATGGCGCCGCCATCCGGCGTGAACTTCTCTGCGTTGGAAAGCAGGTTCAGCATGATCTGGCGCATGGCGCGCTGATCGGCTCGCAGGGCCGGCATGTCGGCGGGCAGGTTGAGCGTGACGGCCTGACTCTTCTCGCTGGTGCGTGCCCGCATCATCTCCACCGACCAATGCAGCACGGCGGTGAAATCAATCTCGTCCTCCTCGATCGCATAGCGACCGGCCTCGATCTTCGAGATGTCGAGAATGTCGTCGATGACGCTGAGGAGGTGGCGGCCGCTATCGTGAATGTCCTTGGTGTATTCGATGTAGCGTTCGGAGCCGATGGGACCGAACATTTCCTGTTTCATGATTTCCGAAAAGCCGATGATCGCATTGAGTGGCGTGCGCAACTCATGGCTCATATTGGCGAGGAACTTCGTCTTGGCGCGGTTTGCGAGTTCGGCGGCTTCCGTTGCGCAGCGCAGATGTTCTTCCGACCGGCGGCGCTCAATCGCGATGCTCGCCAGATGCGCCATACCGAGCAGATAGTCCCATTCCCACGCATCGGGCGTGCGCTGCGAGGGGAGATAGAGCGCGACGGCGCCGATCACCCGGCCATCATGTCCGGCGATGGGCTGAAACCAGAGCGTGTGCAGCCCTTGCCGCTCCATATAGGAAGCAATCTTGTGGCCGTGGCGCCTGTCCTGAAGATCGGTCACGACAGCGGGTGTGCCGGCAAGCGCGGCGGTGCCAAAGGCTTCGTTTTTCTGCACCCGCCAGAAGGTGGTGACGAGATCGTGAAAGTCGTCGGGCAGGCTGGGGGCGGCGCAGGTGATGAATTCGCGGTCTGCATCGAGAAGGAAAACGGCGACGCGCGCGCCCGGATTGGTTTCTTCGGCCGCCAGAGCAATGCGCATCATCACTTCAGTCAGGGCCTCGCCCGTGGCCAGTGCCTGCAAGACCTGAAACTGGCCGCGCTGTTCTGCTTCGGCGCGCTTGCGTTCGGTGATGTTGCGGATATTGACCACGAAGCCGCGCACATTCTCGTCATCGAGCAGGTTTGTCAGCGTGGATTCGATCCAGATCATCTGCCCGTCGTGGCTGGGGACGGCGAATTCGTGGGTCGTCATCCTTGAGCCATCTCCGGTGATGGTGGAGGCGGCGTCGATGATCCGGTGCCTTTCCTCGGGGCTTACGAGATCGAGGCAGCTTCGGCCGATCAGCGATTCCGGCGGCAGGCCGAGCTTGCTGGCGGCAGGGGACGCATACTGGATGATTGCCTTGTCATCCGTGACAAGCACGACATCGAATGCGTTTTCCACCAGCGCGCGGAAGTGATGCTCGCGGCGCTTGAGCTGGGCATTTGCCTCTTCTGCCTGTTGCCGCGCCGTTTCCGAAGTATCGCGCGCCTGACCAAGATCGCGGATGAGTTCGATGTTGCGCAGCCGCAGGTCCAGCGTTTCGGTGGTGGCCTTGCGTTGATGATGGGCAATGCGCAGCAGGTAGATATAGGTGGGTATGCAGCCGATGCCGATGGCAAGATAGACGGGCTGTCCTTGCACAAGGCACATGCCGACAACGGCCATCATGATCGGCAATGTGACGGCAATGAGCACCGCGACGATCTGATGCGCCGTTTGTGATGCCATCACCACATGCACGACGAAGATCATCAGAAGGGCGAAGTTCTGGACATCGCCACTGCCATTCCAGAAAAGCGGAATGAGGCCGAGCCAGACGACATTCATTACCCAGTAGCGGATCGCCGTTGCCTTGATCCAGGGCCTTGCGTCGGGCTGCCCATTCCGGCTCGCGGCGTAGAAGCGATTCTGGAAAAAGAAATATTCGGTATGGATCGCCACAATGGCGAGCCACCAGAGTGCGATGACCCATCCGGGGTAGGGAGAGCGGAGCGTCAGCGCCAGTGCGCCGGAGACGACGGGGAAGAACAGCGGCAGGCCGCGATAGGCATGCATGATCGCGCTGTAAAGTTCGAAGCGGATCGGGTGAGCGCGGCTTTCCTCGCACGGCGTCGCGGCATCAACCGGCTTGCCGGCGGCCTGCGTCATGCCATGCTCAGAGTTTGTTCCGCTTGAGATGTGTGCCTCGCTCATGGCGACGGGGTCCCTCTCTCCCCGGTAATGGAATCCCGCCTTCGGGAAAGCCTAGTGGAACGGAGGTAAAGTTTCCCTGAACGCAAGAAGCCCCGGCAGTCTCCCGCCGGGGCTTCTGGTTAACAATTGGCAGGGCCGGAGAACCCGGCCCGGTTGCCTCAGTAGGGGTTCGGCACACTGGGGATCTTGTGCTCCTGCAGCGGGCGGCGCGCCTCGCGCACGCAGCTGCGGCGAAGATCCTGATCAAGCTGCGTGTCCGGCTCCCAATAGCTCGGGGTCCATCTGACCGCGCGGGCATCGGCGGTTGCCTCTTCTTCGCGCGTCAGAACGCCCTTGAAATCTTCGGCGAGGGAAGGGTCGGGCTGGACGCCAAGCGAGAGAAGGCTTGGATTGCGGCTGTAAAGCTTGGCCCATTTGGCGGCTTCCACGGAGTTCTGGGTCAGGCCGTCGCCCCGCAGATAGAGGCGGGCCAGAAGCTTCTGCGCGTCGGCCCAGCCCGCATTCGCGGCGCGGCCCACCCATGTGGCGCCCTCAACCTTGTCGCCGGTCGCAAGGTGGCACTGGCCGAGGGCCGTCTGCGCCCCTTCATAGCCGTGGCCGCGATAGGCAAAGCAGGTGAGCACGTTGAAGGTCTGCTCGTCGCAATCACCCTGCGCGGCGCGTTGCACGGCCTGCGCATAGAGCGTGCTGGTCGGGTCCATCTCGGCCGGCGTGGGAAGAACGCGGCCATCGGCATCGCGCTTGCGGGGACCGCCTTCGCCGCCACAGGCTGCCAGCGCAAGGGCCATCGCGCCGAGCAGCAGGATGAAGCCTGTCCGAG
>NZ_JBATWS010000292.1:0-4270 GCF_049672805.1 Parvibaculum sp. | reverse complement strand
GTGTAATCTAGGGGCCCATGACGCGGTACATCTTCATCACCGGCGGCGTGGTTTCCTCCCTCGGTAAAGGTCTCGCATCCGCAGCGCTCGGCGCGCTGTTGCAGGCGCGTGGCTATTCCGTGAGGCTCAGGAAGCTCGATCCGTATCTTAACGTGGACCCGGGGACCATGTCCCCGATCCAGCATGGCGAAGTCTATGTGACGGATGACGGGGCCGAGACCGATCTCGACCTCGGCCATTACGAACGCTTTACCGGCGTTCCCGCCAGTCGCGCAGACAACATCACAACGGGCCGTATCTATCAGGAGATTATCGCGCGTGAACGGCGCGGCGATTATCTCGGCGGCACGGTCCAGGTGATTCCGCATGTAACGGACGCGATCAAGGAATTCGTCCTGTCCGGCAATAGCGGTGTGGACTTCGTGCTCTGCGAGATCGGCGGCACGGTGGGCGACATTGAGGGGCTGCCCTTCTTTGAAGCGATCCGGCAGCTCGGCAATGAGCTGGAGCGGGACCAGACCTGCTACATCCACCTGACGCTCTTGCCCTATATCCCGTCAGCCGGCGAGATGAAGACCAAGCCGACGCAGCATTCCGTGAAGGAACTGCGCTCCATCGGCATCCAGCCGCATATTCTGATGTGCCGCTGCGACCGTCCCATCCCGAAGGAAGAGCAGCGCAAGATCGCGCTTTTCTGCAATGTGCGTGAAAGCGCCGTGATCCAGGCGATGGATGTTGACACGATTTATGACGTGCCGAACGCCTATCATCTGGAAGGGCTGGATGATGAAGTGCTTGCCGTTTTCGGCATCAAGGACGCGCCACCCCCAAACCTCGCAAGCTGGCAGAACATCACCCACAATATCCGCGAGCCGGAAGGCGAAGTGACCATCGCTATTGTGGGCAAGTACACCGGCCTCAAGGACGCCTATAAGTCGCTCATCGAAGCGCTGGTGCATGGCGGCATCGCGAATAAGGTCCGCGTGAACCTGAAATGGGTGGAAGCGGAAGTCTTCGATACGGAGGAGGCGGCCTATCACCTTGAAGGGGTGAACGGCATTCTCGTTCCCGGCGGCTTTGGCGAGCGCGGCTCGGAAGGCAAGATCCGCGCGGCCGAATTCGCCCGCACACGCGGCGTCCCCTATTTCGGCATCTGCTTCGGCATGCAGATGGCCGTCATCGAAGCGCTGCGCAATGTCGGCAATCTGACGAAAGCAAGCTCCACCGAATTTGGCCCGACGGATGAACCCGTTGTCGGCTTGATGACGGAATGGATGCGCGAGAACGAATTGGTGAAGCGCGCAGAGAATGGCGATCTCGGCGGCACCATGCGGCTCGGCGCCTATGAAGCGGTGCTGACGCCCGGCAGCCGCGTGGCGCAGATTTACGGCACGACACGCATCACCGAGCGCCATCGCCACCGCTACGAAGTCAACATGACCTATCGCGACAAGATCGAAGCGACAGGTCTTGTCGTGTCGGGCGTGTCACCGGACGGGCTTCTGCCGGAGATTGTCGAAATCCCGGATCACCCGTGGTTCATCGCCGTGCAGTACCACCCGGAATTGAAATCGAAGCCCTTTGACCCCCATCCGCTGTTCCGTTCTTTCGTGGAAGCAGCTGTGGAGCAGAGCAGGCTCGTCTGAGAAAAAGGGGCGGTTACGAATTAAGGTGCCGCCCCTGGTCTTATTTCTCCCCGCGAATGGCCGCGGCGACTTCTGCGCGCAGTTCGTCTGTCCCGAATTGTGAGCCGCCTGTGTCCCCGCGACCGAGGACATATTCCGGCGGGACGACCTCCGGGCCTTCGCCGGGAGGAAGGGGCGGGGTGTAGTAGCCAAGCGCATAACCCCCCAGTGCATAACCGAGCATTTCCTGTAATGCCGGATCGAACTCGCGGGCAATTTCGGGCGGACAGGAGAGATACTGGTTCTCTTCCTGCCGCAGCCAGCCAAGCGTGTAGGTGATGTTGATGCCGATGCGGTCGCCATTGGACACATTCGCCCCGCCGCCATGAAACACGCCACCGGAATAGATCAGCACCGAGCCGGCAGGCATTTCGGCATAACCGATCTGATCATCCGTTGGCTGATAATCATCAGGCCAGTCAAGGCTGCCGGGGCAAACCTGTGTTGCGCCGTTTTCCTTTGTGAAGTCCGTAATTGCCCAGATCGTGTTGAACTGCGGTTCCAGAAATTTGAGATGCACGCCCCATGCCCAGCGATCGCGATGGATGGCCTGCTTCGGCTGGCCGGGCTTTATGCGGATGATCTGGGTGAGGTGAAGCTGTATCCGTTCGCAGAAGGGCTTGAGGAAAAGATTGGCGGCATCCGTCACCATCCTGTTCATCACAAGCTCGCGGCAGGCAGGCGAGCGGGCAACCAGCGCGCCCGTGCGCGTGGTGAGGTGGCCCGTGAAGTCGTCGCGGCCATTCTCCGTTGCGTCGATATAGGGCTGGGTCTCCGAGAGAATACGCGAGAGATCGTCAGGCGAGAGCACGTCCGTCACGATCAGGGCGCCGTCGCGCTTCAGCAGGGCGACAACATCTTCTGGCGCTGCCGTGGCTGGCAGCATCTCAAGCCGGGGCATTTCATTTTCCTCCCTTTGCGTTTGTCGTCCCGCGAGATTTCTTTTCAGACGCTGGCAGAAGCGGGCGCAGCATCGCTTCAAGCTGCGCTCTCTGCCTTGCAGGTGGCCAGTCCTTCCGCTCCAGCGTCGCGCGGATGCAGAAGCCGTCAACGATGGAAATGATCGCATCAGCCGTGACAGCCGGATCGATATGAGAGGCGAGCTTTCCTTCCTGCTGATGACGCCGGATGATGGCGGCAAGCCCGTCGCGGAACTCGTCGTAATAGGTCTTGTTGATCCGGGCGAGGGCAGGGTCGCCCACGGCGCGGCCAAAGAAGCTCATCCATACGCGCCAGTCCCGGAGCCCGTTCTGGTTTACAGGCAGTATCCCCGCCACAAGCTCGAAGAGATCATCGGTCGCTTCCTCGCTGGCGAGCGCAGAGAGAATACGCTGCGCCACATGGTCAAGTGCGGCGAGGAGCACGGCATCCTTGCCATCAAAATAATGAGTGATCGCGCCAGTGGTCACCTTGGCGGCGCGACCAACATCAACCAGCCGCGTATTGTCGAGCCCCTGCGCCCCGATCACTTCGATGGCGGCTTTGGCAATCTGGCGACGCCGGGCGTCATGGTCAATCCGTTTTGGCATAATGGTGATTATATAAAAACCACTCTGCCTCACAAGGATTTTGTGCGGGACGCGCGCGCGGGCCGTTCTGAGCGGACCTATATTGGCCGGGCTCCTTGGTGCCGTCTGCGACAAAAAGGTCGATCATTGATCTATCTTTTTATTGTCCCGACTTTCAGTAGGGCTTATCCTTTTCAGGAGATTGCGTCAGAGGGATTCGGTCTGCGCTGCTTTGCATCAGTGAGGTGTAGAACAGCCTGAAAATCAGGGGGCTGACTATGAGCGATGCCAGAAAACTTTGGACTGTGCTCGGAGTGCTTCTCGTTGTTTCCTTTGGTGTCTTGCTGTGGAGCGGTTCACGCATCCACGAAGCAGCGCCTCCCATGCCGGATCTCGTCGTCTCGGAAGAGGGCACCACGATCTATACCCGCGCCGAGATAGAGCGCGGACGTCAGGTCTGGCAATCCATCGGCGGCATGCAGCTCGGCTCGATCTGGGGGCATGGCGGCTATGTCGCGCCGGACTGGAGTGCTGACTGGCTGCATCGTGAAGTAGTGAGCGTCCTTGACAGCTGGGCCAAGGCTGAAGATGGTGTTCCCTATGCGGAGCTTTCGCGCGAGCGGCAGGCGACGCTTGAAGGACGCCTGCGTCCCTTGATGCGGACGAACACCTACGACCCCGCAACCAATACCATCACACTCTCACAGGAAAGAGCGGCTGCCATTCCGCTCGTCTCCGCGCATTATGAAAGCCTGTTTGGCGATGATCCCGCCACGGCGGAACTGCGCGAAAACTACGCCATGAAGAATGGCACCGTCGCGGATGCCGAGCATCGGCGTCTTCTCTCGGCCTTTTTCTGGTGGACCGCATGGGCAGCCACGACAGAACGGCCTAACGATACCATCAGCTATACGAATAACTGGCCGCATGAGCCTCTGGTGGGCAACAAGCCGCCCGCAAGCACATTCCTCTGGTCAGCCTTCAGCGTGACCTTCCTGCTCGGCGGCATTGGCCTGCTTGGCTGGCATTATGCGATGACGCATGGCCGGGAAGATGAGCCGCACATGCTGCCGGAAA
>NZ_JBATWS010000291.1:0-5983 GCF_049672805.1 Parvibaculum sp. | reverse complement strand
TGTCGATTCCCTGCAATTGACTGACGCTCACTCTGTCTCGACACCTGCGAACTGGCAGGTCGGCCAGGATGTCATTATCCTCCCTTCCATCAGCGATGAGGCGGCGGAGAAGAAATTCAAGGCAGGCTGGGTTGAAGTGAAACCCTATCTGCGGCTGACGCCCGATCCGTCTCGTGCCGAAGCGCCTGCTGCCTGAAACAAGAATTGAAGATTTAATGGACGGCATGAACACCATGAGCGTGTCTGCACTAACCGCCCGGCTTCTGCCGCGCCCTTCGCCCACTGTCCTTCCGGGCTTCGGGCTGACGATGGGCCTCACCCTTGCCTGGCTGAGTCTCATCATCCTCATCCCGCTCGCTGGTGTTTTCGTCTGGTCGGCGGGGCTTGGCTGGGAAGAATTCAGCCGCCTCGCCTTCGATCCCCGCACCACCGCCGCCCTGAAGCTGAGCTTCGGTGCCGCGCTCATTGCCGCCGCCGTCAACGTGGTGTTCGGCGCCCTCGTTGCCTGGGTGCTGGTGCGTTACAATTTCCCCGGCAAGCGCCTCTTCGATGCCGCCATCGACCTGCCCTTCGCGCTGCCGACCGCCGTGGCGGGCCTTGCCTTCACCGCGCTCTACGCACCGAATGGCTGGATCGGAAGCTGGCTTGTGCCGCTTGGCGTCAAGGTCGCCTATACGCCGACCGGCATTGTCGTCGCGCTCATCTTTATCGGCCTGCCTTTCGTTGTGCGCTCGGTGCAGCCCGTGCTTTCCGATCTCGACAAGGAACTGGAAGAAGCCGCCGCAACGCTTGGCGCAACACGGCTTCAGACCGTGCGCAAGGTCGTGCTGCCGGTTCTCATCCCATCTCTCCTCACCGGCTTCGCGCTCGCCTTTGCGCGGGGTGTTGGTGAATACGGCTCGATCATCTTCATCGCGGGCAACATTCCCTATGTCTCGGAAATTGCACCACTCCTCATCGTGATCCGGCTTGAGGAGTTCAACTATCCGGGTGCAACCGCTATTGCCGCCATCATGCTGGTGATTTCTTTCGCGCTGCTGCTGCTGATCAATCTGCTGCAGTCGTGGAATCGCCGCCGCACCGGCATCGCCGCCTGAGGAACCATATCCATGTCCTATGATCCGCTCGCCATGGATGCCACACGCATTCCCTCGCGCCCGTCGCCTGCGCCACGCCCCTTCTTCCGCACACCGATCAGTGAATCTGTGCCGGTGAAGATCGTCCTCATCACGCTCGGCGTCGCTTTTCTTGGCGCGATGATCTTCCTGCCGCTCGCTGCCGTCTTCTTCGAAGCCTTCCGGCGCGGCGCGGAGCCTTTCTTCGCCGCACTTGTGGAGCCCGATGCGCTGGCTTCCATTCGCCTCACGCTTTTTGTCGCGGCGATCTCGGTTCCCGCCAATCTCGTTTTTGGTCTCGTCGCTTCCTGGGCGATTGCGAAGTTCGAGTTCAAGGGAAAGTCGTTTCTCATCACCCTGATCGACCTGCCCTTCTCTGTGTCACCGGTCATTTCCGGCCTCGTCTATATCCTGCTCTTCGGCTCCTACGGCTTTATCGGCCCGTGGCTGATCTCGCATGGCTATCAGATCGTCTTTGCGGTGCCGGGTATCGTGCTTGCCACCATCTTCGTCACCTTCCCCTTTGTTGCACGTCAGCTCATTCCGCTGATGGAGCAGCAGGGCAAGGTGGATGAAGAAGCCGCTCTCTCGCTCGGCGCGACAGGTCTTCAGACCTTTTTCCGGGTGACATTGCCCAACATCAAATGGGCGCTGCTTTATGGCGTGTTGCTCTGCAACGCCCGCGCCATGGGTGAATTCGGCGCCGTTTCCGTCGTTTCAGGTCATATTCGCGGCAAGACGAACACCATGCCGCTCCATGTGGAGATTCTCTACAATGAGTACAATTTCGTTGCAGCCTTTGCGGTTGCCTCTCTCCTGGCTTTCCTCGCCCTCTTCACACTCGTCCTCAAATCTCTCCTCGAATGGCGCTACAGTGGTGAAATTGCCGCGACGGGCCGCAGCCACTAAGGGAGCATCATCCGTGCCTGAGAACGACACGCATCGTCATGTGCCTGTGCGCATCGACATTGAAGAGCTTGGCAAGTCCTACGGCAATTTCGCCGCGCTGGAGAATGTCTCGCTCACGGTGAAGCCCGGCGAATTGCTGGCGCTGCTCGGGCCGTCCGGCTCCGGCAAGACGACGCTGCTGCGCGCCATTGCAGGCCTCACCGCCACGGAAGAAGGCACGATCCGCTTTGACGGCGAGGACGCCACCATGCTCTCGCTGCGCGAGCGCCGCGTGGGCTTCGTCTTCCAGCAATATGCCCTCTTCCGCCACATGACGGTGTTCGACAATGTCGCATTCGGCCTGCGCGTGCGCCCGCGAAACGAACGTCCCCGCGCCGGCGAAATCAGCCGCCGTGTGAAGCGCCTGCTGGAGCTTGTTCAGCTTGGCGGTCTTGAGAAACGCTTTCCGAGCCAGATCTCCGGCGGCCAGCGCCAGCGTGTCGCGCTTGCCCGCGCGCTCGCCATCGAACCGCAGGTGCTGTTGCTCGACGAACCTTTCGGTGCGCTTGACGCCAAGGTCCGCAAGGAATTGCGGAGCTGGCTGCGCGAGCTTCACACCGAAACGGGCCTTACCACCATCTTCGTCACGCATGACCAGGAAGAAGCGCTCGAACTGGCCGACCGCGTCGTCATCATGCGCGCAGGCCGTGTGGAGCAGGTGGGAACGCCGTCTGAAATCTATGACGAACCGGCAACGCCCTTCGTTTCCGAGTTCCTTGGCGGCGTTGCCCGCTTCGAGGTGACGGCGCGCGAAGGCGAGGCCGATGTGCTGGGCGGCACCTTCCCGCTTGTGGGCGCCGATTCCGATTATTCCGGTCCGGCGCTTGCCTATGTCCGCGCCCATGAGATCGAGATCATTTCGCGCGAACGTGCCGAAGGCGTGCCTGCCGTGATCCGCATGGTGCGGCCCTTCGGCCCGACCGTGACGCTCGAGCTTTCCATTGAAGGTCGCCAAGACCGCATCGAGGCGGAAGTACCGCGCGAGCTTTACAATGGCGGCGAACTGCGCGTCGGCGAAGGCGTCTTCATCCGCGCCACCGCTGCCCGGATTTTCCGCGGATCATAAGGACTTAGCGGGGCGGCCCGGTGAGGGCCGCCCCACCCTTGCCAAACGGGCGCACCTTCCTATACTCCCTCGCTTTCCGAAACTGGCGGGGCTTTCAGGCCACCGCCCTACCCGCGAGGCGCGGAAGACGGATGGCTACGAAGAAGGCGGGCGCTCAGAAGGCGAAAGCTCCGGCAAAGAAGTCCAGGGGCAAGCCGCTTGTCGGCATCATCATGGGCAGCCAGTCCGACTGGCCGACCATGAAGCACGCCGCAGACGCGCTGGACGCGCTCGGCGTTCCCTATGAAGCACGCATTGTCTCGGCCCACCGCACACCGGAGCGGATGGTGGAATATGCAAAGACCGCACGCGACCGTGGCCTGAAAGTCATTGTCGCAGGTGCGGGCGGCGCGGCCCATCTGCCGGGCATGACCGCCTCTCTCACTCCTCTCCCCGTTTTCGGTGTGCCGGTGCAGTCCAAAGCTCTTTCGGGGCAGGACAGCCTTCTCTCCATCGTGCAGATGCCGGGCGGCATTCCCGTCGGCACGCTCGCCATTGGCGATGCGGGCGCGAAGAATGCGGGCCTGCTCGCTGCCGCCGTTCTTGCCCTTTCCGATGAAGCGCTGGCCAAACGGCTCGACAGCTACCGCGCAAGGCAGACGGCCTCTGTCGGCCGCGCGCCGGAAGACAAGTAACGCTTCTCATGTCGAACAAGAGCGGCATCATCGCCCCCGGCGGTACGATCGGCATTCTCGGTGGCGGACAGCTCGGTCGTATGCTCGCAAGCGCGGCGGCCGAACTGGGCCTTCACGTCCATATCTACTCCCCCGAAAAAGATGCGCCTGCCGCCGAAGTTTCAGGGCATGTCACCTGCGCCGACTATGAAGACGAGGCCGCGCTGCGGCGCTTTGCCGACAGCGTCGATGTCGTGACCTATGAGTTCGAGAATGTGCCTGCGGAAACCGCGCGTATTCTCGCCGAGCGTGGCCTTGTGCGCCCCGGCCCGCTTGCGCTCGCCACGGCGCAGGACCGGATCGTCGAAAAGAATTTCATGAAGGCGCAGGGCATTCTGACCGCGCCTTTCGCCGATGTGTCGGATGAAGCGAGCCTGCGCGCCGCTATCGAAAACATTGGCTGCCCAAGCGTGCTGAAGACACGCCGCTTCGGTTACGACGGGAAGGGGCAGGCAAAAATCCTGTCGGCGGACGGCGCTCTCTCCGCCTATGAAGAAATCGGCCGCGCGCCCGCGATCCTCGAAGGCTTCGTCTCTTTCGAGCGCGAGATTTCCGTGGTGGTTGCGCGCGGTGCCGATGGCGAGATTGCGCCTTACGATCCCGTGGAAAACATCCACCGGAACCACATCCTTCATCAGACGCTTGTCCCCGCAAAACTTCCTGATGCCGTTGCCGATGAAGCCCGCGCCATCGCATCACGCATTGTGAGAGAGCTGGATTATGTGGGCGTGATGGGCGTTGAAATGTTCCTGCTGGCGGAAGGCGCGGGCGCTCAGCGCCTTCTCGTGAACGAGATCGCGCCCCGTGTCCATAATTCCGGCCACTGGACGATGGATGCCTGCATCATCAGCCAGTTCGAGCAGCATATCCGCGCGATTTGCGGCTGGCCGCTTGGCCGCCCCGCGCGCCATTCCGATGCAGTGATGACAAATCTCATCGGCGATGATGTGGATCAGTGGAAGGTGCTCGCAAGCGAGCGTGACACGAGCATCCATCTCTATGGCAAGGGCGAGGCCCGCCCCGGCCGCAAGATGGGCCATGTCACGCGCCTTTACGCGCTCGGCACTCGCCTGGCCTGATCTCGAAAATCAGCCGCGCCCGTACCGCAACCTTCCGAGAAGGGCAAACGGGTCAGGCAGCTTTTCTGCCACCCCCTTCACCCCCGCCTTCAACCGCTCGAAACGCATCACATCCTCAATGCGCCGGTCGAGAAACGCCCAAGTATCCTGGTGGTCTTCGGATTCATCCGCGAACCAGTAAAGCGATACCGCCGAGAACACACCGGCAAGCGTTGCGCGCTTCGTATAGAAATTGACATCGGTGGAGGTATCCCCTGTCGCGCGCCAGATCGCATCCACCGTGCGATAAAGCGTGCGCAGCCCGAGTCCGCCGGAAGTCGGGAGCGCAAGCAGTGTCACCGCACGTCGCATTGCTTCCCGATGAAGAATGTCCACCTCGATCCGGGTGCGCACGGCATGAGTGATCCGCTCACGGATTTTCATTGAGGCAAGGTCTTCATGCGCCAGCGCCTCTGTCATGCGCCGGTCGCCATCGGCGAGGAAATAATCGACGAGATCAAGGATCCCACCGGGAAAGGCAAGCCGCGCTTCGCCCGCCGTCACCCCGGCCTGCTCCGCCGCATCGCGCAGGAGGCGCGGCGTCCAGCCGTCAAAGGGCACATTGGGGAGCGCTTCTGCCAATATCTTCGCACGCGCCTCGGCGAGATGGTCGGGGACGCGCGCGCCCGTGCCGGGACGTTTTTTGCCCGTAGCGGTTTTCCCTGTCTCAGCCATCTGCCTTCTCCTCTGAAACCCCGCGCGCCCGCGCCTCGGCCCATGCCCGGGCCTCGCTCTCGAAGATCAACTCTGTCAGATCATCCATCCTTTGGGGATAAAGAACACCATCCAGATGGTCGCATTCATGCTGAACCACACGGGCATGAAAGCCGCGCGCGACACGCTCTATGACCTCGCCATCAGGCGTGACCCCGCGATAGCGCAGCGCCGTATAGCGCGGCACGGCACCCCGCAGGCCGGGCACCGAGAGGCAGCCCTCCCAGCCCTTTTCCTTTTCTTCGGTCAGAAACTCGATTTCGGGGTTGATGAGCACGGTGAGAGGCGCCGTGTGGTCAAAGGCCTCTT
>NZ_JBATWS010000290.1:0-6308 GCF_049672805.1 Parvibaculum sp. | reverse complement strand
GCCTGAGACTATATGATGTAGTGCGACGGATAAACGCAAGAAAGCGCGCCCAAACATAGCAGATTCTGGAATCTCTCATGACGCTTACCTCTCGCCTCAAGGACAAGTCCCTGCTGAAAACCCTTTGCTTTATCAATGGCGAATGGGTGGGGGCGGATGCGCCGCAGATTGACGTGACAGACCCGGCAACGGGCGAGAAGATTGCGAGCGTGCCCTCGCTTGGTACGCAAGAGACGCGCGAGGCGATCGAAGGCGCTTCCCGCGCGCAGGAGGAATGGGCCGCGCGCCCGGCGAAGGAGCGTTCCGTCATTCTCCGCCGCTGGTTCGAACTGATGATGGAAAATCAGGACGATCTCGCCGCTATTCTCACGGCAGAGCAGGGCAAGCCGCTGGCCGAGGCAAAGGGCGAAATCGCCTATGCCGCTTCCTTCATCGAGTTCTATGCCGAAGAGGCAAAGCGTATCTATGGCAGCATCGTTCCTGCGCCGACCAATGATCGCCGCATCGTGGTTCTTAAGCAGCCCGTCGGCGTCTGCGCGGCGATAACGCCTTGGAACTTTCCGGCGGCGATGATTACGCGCAAGGCCGGTCCCGCGCTTGCAGCAGGTTGCACCATGGTCGTGAAGCCTGCGACCGCGACGCCGCTTTCCGCCTTTGCACTGGCAGAGCTTGGTCAGCGCGCGGGGCTTCCTTCCGGTATTCTGAGTGTGATTACGGGCAAGGCAGGCGCCATCGGCAGCGAAATGACGGCGAACCCGCTGGTGCGGAAACTCACCTTCACCGGCTCCACGGAGATTGGCAAGGAACTGATGAGCCAGTCCGCCGCGACCATGAAAAAGGTGTCGTTGGAACTGGGGGGCAATGCGCCTTTCATCGTGTTCGATGATGCCGATATTGATGCCGCTGTTGAAGGCGCTGTCGCATCCAAATATCGCAACACCGGCCAGACCTGCATCTGCACCAATCGTTTCCTCGTTCAATCGGCCGTGCATGACGAGTTTGTCGAGAAGCTGGCAAGGAAGGTCGCCGCCTTGAAGGTAGGCTCCGGCTTTGAAGAAGGTGTTGCGCAAGGTCCGCTGATCGATATGGCTGCGGTGGAAAAGGTCGAGGAGCATATTGCTGATGCGCTCGCGGGCGGTGCGAGGCTGCATACCGGCGGCAAGCGCCATGCGAAGGGCGGCACCTTCTTCGAGCCGACGGTCATCTCCGGCATGAAGCCCGGCATGAAGGTGACGCGCGAAGAAACCTTTGCGCCGCTTGCACCCGTTTTCCGCTTCGAAACGGATGAAGAAGCAGTCGCGCTGGCCAATGACACGCCTTTTGGACTTGCCTCCTATTTCTATAGCCGCGATATCGGGCGCGTCTGGCGCATTGCCGAGGCGCTGGAATATGGCCTTGTCGGCGTCAATGCCGGGCTCATCTCAACGGAAGTTGCGCCATTTGGCGGTTACAAGGAATCCGGACTTGGTCGCGAAGGCGGGCCTTGGGGCATCGAGGAATTTCTCGAAGTGAAGTATGTCGCGATGGCGGGGCTCTGAGTGATGAGTGCTGACGCGCAGAAAAAGGCAGCGGCGCTCCGCGCGCTCGACTTTGTGAGTCCGGGCATGAAACTCGGTCTCGGCACAGGCTCCACGGCGGAACATTTCGTCCGCGCGCTGGGCGAGAAGGTGAGGGGTGGCCTTGAGGTCATTTGCGTGCCTACATCGGAGCGCACGTCAAAACTTGCCGAGAGCCTTGGCATCCCGATCGCCGGGCTTCACCAGGTTCAGCGCCTCGATCTGACGGTGGATGGTGCAGATGAACTCGACAGCAAGCTGCGGCTTATCAAGGGCGGCGGTGGGGCCCTGCTGCGCGAAAAGATTGTCGCCACAGCATCCGAGCGGATGATCGTGATTGCGGATGCCTCCAAAGTCGTGACGACGCTCGGTGCCTTTCCGCTGCCGGTGGAAATCGTTCCCTTCGGCGCAAGCGTGACAGCGCGGAAGATCGCCGAAGTCGCAAGCGCGCTTGGCTGCACGGGTAAGGTTTCGCGCCGCGCTGATGAATATGGCGAACCCTTCTTCACCGACAGCGGCAACTTCATCTATGACTGCGCCTTCAGCAAGATCCCGGAACCGGACAGTCTGGCCCCGGCGCTCAATGCTATTCCGGGCGTGGTGGATAACGGGCTCTTTATCGATATTGCAGCGCTCGCCATTATCGGTTCGCCGTCGGGCATCGAGCTGATCGAGAAGAAATAACAAACCGGACAGGGATGCGGGAGCTGCAGCCATGAGCAAATATAATTACGACCTTTTCGTCATTGGCGCGGGTTCTGGCGGCGTGCGAGCCGCGCGTATCGCTGCAAGCTATGGCGCGAAGGTGGGAGTTGCCGAGGAATATCGCGTCGGCGGCACCTGCGTTATTCGCGGCTGCGTTCCGAAAAAGCTTTTTGTCTATGCAAGCCACTATTCCGAAGAGTTCGAGGAAGCGGCAGGCTTCGGCTGGACGGTGGGTGAGCGCTCCTTTGACTGGAAGACGCTTGTTGCGAACAAGGACAAGGAGATTGACCGGCTGAACGGCATCTATATCCGCAATCTCGAAAAGGCGGGTGTCGAGATCATTCAGAGCCGCGCGACGGTCAGGGATGCGCATACGGTTCGCCTTGAGGCGGAAGACCGGGAAGTGACGGCGGAGCGCATTCTCATCGCCGTTGGCGCGACGCCCTACATGCCCGACGTGCCGGGCATTGAACATGCCATTTCATCGAACGAAGCCTTCCATCTTGAGGAATTGCCGAAGCGCATTGTCGTGGTCGGCGGTGGCTATATCGCGGTGGAGTTCGCAGGCATTTTCAACGGGCTTGGCGTGGAGACGAAGCAGCTTTATCGCGGTCCCCTTTTCATGCGCGGCTTCGACGATGATCTGCGCGAAATGCTCGCCGAAGAGATGATGAAGAAGGGTGTAGGCCTGCGCATGAACAGCGACATCGCCTCTATCGTCAAAAAGGATGGCGAGCTGGAACTGACGCTGACAAGCGGCGAGATTCTGAAAACCGATGCCGTGATGTATGCGACGGGCCGCATACCGCTCACCAGGGGGCTTGGCCTTGAAGAAGCAGGTGTGAAGCTCGGCAAGTCCGGTCAGGTGATCGTCGATGAATATTCGAAGACCTCGGTAGACAGCATCTATGCCGTAGGCGATGTGACGGACCGCGCGAACCTCACCCCCGTGGCGATCCGCGAGGGCCATGCCTTTGCCGACACCGTCTATGGCGGCAAGGATGTGAAGGTCGATCATTCGATCATCCCGACGGCGGTCTTTTCCCAGCCGGAAATGGGCACGGTCGGCCTCACCGAAGCCCAGGCGCGGGAGCGCGGCGAGATTGATCTCTACAAGACTGCCTTTCGCGGGTTGAAGAACACGCTTTCCGGCTCGCAGGAGCGAACCTTCATGAAGCTCGTGGTGGATGCAAAGACCGACAAGGTCCTCGGTGTCCATATTCTGGGGCAGGGGGCTGGCGAACTCATCCAGGCGGTCGGCATCGCGGTCACGATGGGGGCAACCAAGGCCCAGTTTGACGCCACCATTGCCGTCCACCCCACAGCGGCGGAAGAACTGGTGACATTGCGCGAAAAATGGCAGGCCCCGCTGGTCAAGGCCGCGAGCTGAGCGGCTTTTCTGCGTCTCCAAGCCAGATCAAGGGCTTAGGCTTCCATTCAGGGGTCTTGTGGATTATATATCCGCCTTCCATATGGAAAAGGCGGGTTCAGGAAGAGAGCCTGAACCCGCATTTTTTCGTGCGTTTCGGAGACAAAGACGATGGCGGAGAACTGGAAACCGGAGAGCTGGCGCTCAAAGCCCGCAAAGCATCTCCCGGCCTACCCGGATGAGGCGGCTCTGGCCGCTGTGGAAGCGCGCCTGCGCTCCTATCCGCCGCTCGTGTTTGCAGGTGAGGCCCGCAAGCTGAAAGCAGATCTCGCAGAGGTCTGCGAAGGCCGCGCTTTCCTGCTTCAGGGCGGCGATTGCGCCGAGAGCTTTGCCGAATTCTCCGCCGACAATATCCGCGACACGTTCCGCGTGCTGCTGCAGATGGCAGTGGTGCTGACCTTTGCGGCCGCCTCGCCCGTGGTGAAGGTGGGCCGCATCGCGGGCCAGTTCGCCAAGCCGCGTTCCTCGCCCACCGAGACCATTGGCGATGTGACGCTGCCCTCCTATCTCGGCGACAACATCAACGGTATCGAGTTCGACGCGGCAGCCCGTGTGCCTGATCCCGAGCGCTTGCTGCGCGCCTATTCGCAGTCGGCCTCGACGCTGAACCTCATCCGCGCTTTTGCGAGCGGCGGCTATGCCGATCTCGATTTTGTGCATCGCTGGAATCTGGGTTTCGTCTCGGACAGTCCCGAAGGCGCGCGTTACGAGGAACTTGCGAACCGCATCACCGAGGCGCTCGACTTCATGCGCGCCTGCGGCGTGGACAGCGCCTCGCAGCCGCAGCTTCACACGACCGAATTCTATACGAGCCATGAGGCATTGCTGCTCGGCTATGAGCAGGCGATGACCCGCATCGATTCCACCACAGGCGACTGGTACGACACCTCCGCCCATATGCTCTGGATCGGCGACCGTACGCGCCAGCCGGACCATGCGCATGTCGAATATATGCGGGGCATCAACAACCCGATCGGCATGAAGTGCGGCCCCTCGCTCGACCCGGACGAGCTTGTACGCCTCACCGACATTCTCAACCCGAAGAACGAGCCGGGGCGTCTCACGCTTATCTGCCGTTTCGGTGCCGAGAATGTGGAGAAGCATCTGCCGCAGCTCATCCGCGCCATTGAGCGGGAGGGCAAGAAGGTTGTCTGGTCCTGCGACCCCATGCATGGCAACACCATCAAGGCATCGTCCGGCTACAAGACGCGGCCTGTGGATCGCATTCTTGCGGAAGTGCAGGCCTTCATGGCTGTTCACCGCGCGGAAGGCACCCATGCGGGCGGCGTGCATTTCGAGATGACCGGCCAGAACGTCACCGAATGCATCGGGGGCGCGCAGGCGATCAGCGAAACGGAGCTTGGCGACCGCTATCACACGCATTGCGACCCGCGCCTCAATGCCAGCCAGTCGCTGGAACTCGCTTTCCTCATTGCCGAAGGGCTGAAGAAGGAGCGGATGGAAAACCGCAACCTCCGGCCAGTGGCGCTGGGTGCGTGGTAAGCGAGATAAATGGAAAAATGAGAAGGCCCGGTAGCGATACCAGGCCTTTTCTTTTCAGCTTACCTTGATGAGACGTCGCCCGAGATTTTCGCCTTCGAAGAGACCGATAAAGGCTGCCGCCGAACCTTCGATCCCTTCGGAAATATCTTCGGTGTAGATGAGCTTTCCTTCGTGGATCCATCCGGCCATCTCGGTCTGTGCCTCACGGAAACGCTTGAAATAATCAAACACCACAAGCCCCTCCATCCGCAGGCGATGCGTGATGAAGCGCGTCACATTGCGGATGCCGACAAGCTCGTTGTCCGCGCGGTTATATTCGCTGACCTGACCGGAAACGACGATGCGGCCATGCTCCTTCATGTTGAGGATCGCCGCATCAAGCATCTCGCCGCCGACATTGTCGAAATAGATATCGACGCCTTCCGGACAATGCTCTCGGATCGCCGAGCGCAGATCAGTGCCGCGATAGGAGAAGCAATCATCGAAGCCGAGGCCTTTGACATAGTCGCACTTTGCCGCCGAACCGGCGATACCGATGACACGGCAGCCTTTCTGCTTTGCGATTTGCCCGGCGGTGGCCCCGACCGGTCCCGCCGCAGAGGAGATCAGAACGGTCTCGCCCGCACGGGGCGCGCCGAGTTCCAGAAGGCCGAAATAGGAGGTGAGGCCCGGAATGCCGAGCACGCCAATCGCGGCGGTAAGGCGGAGCTTGCCGTGAAACATCTCCGGCGAAAGTATCTGCACGCCGCGCCCGTTCGAAATGGCATGTGTCACCCAGCCAAAGCCGCCTGTCACGCGGTCGCCCGGCTTGAACTTTTCGTTCTTCGAGGCTTCGACAATGCCAACCATCGCACTGTCGATGGTCTCGCCAAGGGGAAGGGCGGCCGTGTAGCTATCCCCCGAAAGGCGGCTGCGCATCCCCGGATCGACCGAGTGATATTCCGTGCGGATCAGGATTTCATGCTCGCCAATATCCGGCAGCGTTATTTCTTCCAGCCGGAAGTTCTCAAGCCTCGGCTTTCCTTCCGGCCGTGACGCGAGCACCCAGCGTTTTGCTTTTGTCGGCATTGTTCCTCCCCCGTGTTCCTATTACTCCCCAAACTCGTCATGCCCGG
>NZ_JBATWS010000289.1:0-2524 GCF_049672805.1 Parvibaculum sp. | reverse complement strand
CCGTGACACTTGCCGCGCCGCCTGCCGCTCTCGCGCGGCTCGCGCTGGCGGGACGGCTCGGTCAGGTCACGCTTGCCATTCGCAATCCGGGCGACAAGGAAATGGCGGCCGCGGAAATTGTCGATCTGAACGATCTGAGGCCCGGTACGGCACCTGTTGCCGACCGGAAGGGGGAGGATGAGGCCGCCCCGCAGGGACATCGTGTGACGATCTATTCAGGTGCAAGTCAGACCACGGTGACGACATCGCGCTGAGGGGCGATGTGGTGAGGGGACGACGAAGTCGGAGGGAAGAATGGGTAGTGGCGGAGAAAGAGGAGCAGCAATGGCAGCGGTCGGACACCGTCTCCTTGCTGGCTCAAACGGAAGGGGCCGCATCCGGCTGGCAGCGCTTCTGCTTGCCTTTGTGGCTCTGCTCTTTGCTCTGCCTTCCGGCGCGATGGCCGCAACGCGCGCACTCGAAATTGCTACAGGCGGTCAGCATGTGCTGAAACTCGCCGAGCCTGTGGACCGCATCGCGCTTTCCAACCCCTCTGTGGTTGATGTGAAGGTGGTGTCCTCCCGCGAAATCCGCCTGCTCGGCCAGCAGGGCGGCACGACCGATCTCTCCATCTGGCTCACAAGCGGCACCACGCTCTCCTACCGCATCGTTGTCGGCGCGGATCTCACAGGGCTTCGTGATGAGCTCACGCGCAATCCGTCACTTGCCGGTGTGAAGGCAGTCGAGACAGGGCGCGGTGTCACGCTCAAGGGCGAGGTATACAGCCTTGAGGACAGGCAGAAGGCGGTCGAGATCGCGCGTTCCTATGTCGGCGACGATGTGCGCGACAGGGTGCAGGTCGCAGATCGTCGTATGGTTGCCGTCGAAGTGCGCTTCGCCGCCGTCTCCACAAGTACGTTGAAGGCGCTCGGCCTGAACTTCCAGAGCCTCGACAATAACTTCCAGTTTGCCGCCATCGGCCCGAACTCTTCTTCGAGCTTCGGCTACACGCCCGGTACGGGCCTTGATCCCGATACGAGCCTGCCGCTGAGCCAGGCGTTCAATCTCTTCTTCGCCTGGCCGGGAAGCGATCTTCTCGGCGTCATCAGCGCGCTGAGCAATGCCAATCTCGCGCAGCTTCTCGCCGAACCGACGCTGCTTGTGCGCAGCGGTGAGGATGCGGAATTTCTCGCAGGTGGTGAAGTGCCCATCCCCGTGCCGCAATCCGGCGCCGGCAATGGCTCCGTTACCATCGAGTACAAGCGCTTCGGTGTTCAGCTTGGCGTGGAAGCAACCGTGCTTGATGATGAGCGCATTGTCCTCAAGGTGAACCCGGAGGTGAGCGAGCTTGATTATACCAACGCGCTCATCGTGCAGGGCTTCCGTGTCCCGGCGCTGCGCACGCGCTCAACCCGCACCACGATTGAACTTGGCAATGGCCAAAGCTTCGTGCTGGCGGGCCTCATGTATAGCGCGTCCGGCAATATCGAAGACCGGATTCCCGGCGTGGGCGATCTGCCCATCATCGGCTCCTTCTTCAAGAGAACGCAAAACTCTCGTGAGCGGCAGGAACTCATCATCGTCGCCACACCGCGCCTCGTCTCGCCAATGGAAGCAGGCGATGTGCCGAAACTTCCCGGCGAGGGCCAGCGCTATGACGCGAGCCTCGGCAAAAACCTGCTCAATGTGGAAACGCTCGAAGACCATATTGTCCGCCACGGATTGATGAGGTGATGCGATGAACCGTGTCCTCCTCATCTCCGGCGACAAAGAACTTGCGACCCGCGTGAAGCGGGCGCTCGATGCCGATGCGACGGTCATGCTTGCCGATCCTGCCGCTGACAATGTGGGCGAGATCGCCGAACAGTTCCGCCCCGAAGGTGTGCTGGTCGATGCCGATGTGAGCATGGGCGCGCGCACCGCTTTCGAGCGGCTCTCCACGCTGCGCGGCTGGTTCGCTGATATTCCGATGATCGTGATCGGCAATGAAGCGGGTGCCCAGCTCATCCTCACCGCCATGCGCGCAGGCGCCCAGGACTTCATCGACCGTGATGCGCGCGACGATGATTTCCGCAACGCGGTTCGCCACCACATTGCCGAAAGCCGCTTCCGTACGGCCTCTCTCTCGCGGCTCGTCATGGCGCTGAGCGCCACACAGGCCGATGGTGATGATGACTTTGCGCTGAACATGGCCGTGACGATTGCCGCTGCCCGCCCGAATGAAGGTGTGCTGCTGGTTGATCTGGGTCTGCCTGCCAGCAATGCCGCCATCGCGCTTGGTCTCGAGATGAACTTCCGCGTGAAAGACGCGGTGAAGGAAATGTCGCGCCTTGACCGTGCGCTGCTCGACTCGGCCCTCGCGCGTTGCCCCAGGTCGGGCCTTTATGTCCTGCCGCTTGCCCTGCATGGCGCGGAAAGCGACTGGGCAATGGATATCCACGATCTGCGCGCCCTGCTTGAGATCTGTCAGTCGCTCTATGATGTGGTGATCGTCTCCTGCGGGCCGTTCTCGCGTCAGGAAGAAATATTGAGCCTGCCGGAAGAG
>NZ_JBATWS010000288.1:0-2342 GCF_049672805.1 Parvibaculum sp. | reverse complement strand
GAGAAAGCGCCGCCGGGGATGCCCGGCGGCGCTTCGATTTCGGTTATTCGTGGTGAAGAAGTCTCAGAGACCGGCTTTGGTGAGTTCTTCTTCGAACTCCGGCACGGCCTTGAAAAGGTCTGCCACGAGGCCGTAGTCAGCAACCTGGAAGATCGGCGCTTCTTCGTCCTTGTTGATGGCAACGATGACCTTGGAGTCCTTCATGCCCGCGAGATGCTGGATGGCACCGGAAATGCCGACAGCGATGTAAAGCTCGGGAGCGACCACCTTGCCGGTCTGGCCGACCTGATAGTCGTTGGGCACGAAGCCGGCATCGACGGCTGCGCGCGAGGCACCCACGGCGGCGCCGAGCTTGTCAGCTATCTTTTCCAGCATGGCGAAGTTTTCGCCATTCTGCATGCCGCGGCCGCCCGAGATGATGACCTTGGCGGAGGTAAGTTCCGGACGGTCCGACTTGGTGAGCTCTTCGCCCACAAATTCCGAAAGGCCGGGATTCTCGGCCGCACCGATCTTCTCGATGGAGGCGGAACCGCCCTGACCCGCCGCCGGGAAGGCGGTGGTGCGCACCGTGATGACCTTCTTCGCGTCGGTCGATTTCACGGTCTGGATGGCGTTACCCGCATAGATCGGGCGCTCGAACGTGTCCGGACCCAGAACGGCGGTGATTTCCGAAACCTGCGCGACATCGAGCAGGGCGGCAACGCGCGGCATAAAGTTCTTGCCGACAGTGGTGGCCGCCGAGACGATGGCGTCATAGCCACCGGCAAGGCTCACGACGAGAGCAGCGAGGGGCTCGGCGACGGGATGTGCATAAAGCGCGTCATCGGCGACGAGAACCTTCTTCACGCCATCCAGCTTTGCAGCGGCTTCTGCCACGGCATCGCAGCCCTGACCGGCAACGAGCACGACGACATCGCCACCAAGCTTCGAGGCGGCAGTGACGGTCTTTGCGGTTGCGTCGCTCAGCGCACTGTTGTTGTGGTCTGCAATAACAAGCGTGGTCATCCGATCACTCCCGCTTCCTTGAGCTTCGACACGAGTTCGGCAGCCGTTTCGACCTTGATACCGGCCTGACGCTGCGGCGGCTCGCTTACCTTCACGACTTCGAGATGGGTCTTCACCTCGACGCCGAAATCAGCCGGCGTCTTTTCATCAATCGGCTTCTTATTCGCCTTCATGATGTTGGGAAGCGAGGCATAGCGCGGCTCGTTGAGGCGCAAGTCAGTCGTTACGACCACCGGCATCTTGAGCTTCAGCGTCTGAAGGCCACCATCGATTTCGCGGGTGAGGTTGAGCGTCTCGCCATCGATCTCGAGCTTGGAGGCGAAGGTGCCCTGTGCCCAGCCGAGAAGGGCGGCGAGCATCTGGCCCGTCTGGTTGCAGTCATCGTCGATTGCCTGCTTGCCAAGGACGATGAGGTCCGGCTTTTCGGCCTCTGCCACACCCTTAAGGATCTTGGCGACGTTGATCGGCTCGACGGAGTCTTCCGTCTTAACCAGAATGCCGCGATCTGCGCCCATGGCGAGCGCGGTGCGGATGGTTTCTGTGGCTTGCTGGACGCCGATGGAGACAACGATCACTTCCGTTGCCTTGCCCGCTTCCTTGAGGCGCACCGCTTCTTCAACGGCGATCTCGTCGAACGGGTTCATCGACATTTTCACATTGGCGAGATCGACACCGCTGCCATCCGATTTCACACGGATTTTCACGTTGTAATCGACCACTCGCTTGATCGGAACGAGGACTTTCATCGAGGCGAACTCCCTGCGCGTTGCCTTGGCGGCGAGAACTCAAGGGCTGGAGCCCCCGGCCTTGCAAATACCTTGGCGCCGGTCTTGGTGTAGGTCTGGGCGGAGGCTGGTCGCCCCGTAATCGGTTTTGAAAACGGCTGTTTCTGGGAGAAACGAGACCAACTCGCCCGCTGCCACTATAGCTGCTGTTGCGGTGCGGGAACGTAGTGATCCCTTCCCGGCCTGTCAACGAAAGGGATTCCCGGGAGGCGCCGTTTCAGCGTGTGGCACCGGGCACCCATAGCACATCGCCGGGGCCGGTGCCGTCTTCCCCGTGATTTGCGTAGCGGGCGGCCACGAAAAGGAAGTCCGACAGGCGGTTAAGATAGCGCAACGCTGCTTCGCTCACGACCTCCCGCGGGTCGGCGCCAAGCGCGCTCACCAGCCGTTCTGCCCTGCGACAAACGGTCCGGGCATGGTGGAGATGGGCGGCCGCCGGGGCGCCGGCCGGCAAGATGAAGGAGCGGAGCGGCGAAAGGCCCGCGTTCAGCTCGTCTATCTCCCTCTCAAGGCGTTCGACCTGCGGTTCGATGATCCTGAGCGGCTCATAGC
>NZ_JBATWS010000287.1:0-1672 GCF_049672805.1 Parvibaculum sp. | reverse complement strand
TGAGTGTGTCGAGCGACATCTCGATGCGGTTCGCATCATCGAAATGCGGGCGCTCCGGCACTTCATCGCGGTTCGACAGCGGCAGGAAATCGACAAGGCGGCGGATCTGCGTCATCGCGATCACGTCATTGTCAAAAGCGCCATCGGCAACGGAAGATTTGGTGGTGTGGATCGAGGCGCCACCAAGCTGCTCGGAGGTGACGGTTTCATTCGTCACCGTCTTCACAACATCAGGGCCGGTCACGAACATGTAGGACGTGTCACGCACCATGAAAATGAAGTCTGTCATGGCGGGCGAATAAACGTCACCACCCGCGCACGGGCCCATGATCACGGAAATCTGCGGAATGACACCGGAAGCAAGCACATTGCGCGTGAAGACTTCGCCATAGCCGCCCAGCGCATCCACGCCTTCCTGAATGCGCGCACCGCCCGCATCGAAAAGACCGATGATCGGAGCGCCGGTCTTCAGCGCCATGTCCTGCACCTTGGTCATCTTCTTCGCGTGGCTGCGCGAGAGAGAGCCGCCGAAAACGGTGAAGTCCTTCACGAAGACGAAGACGGGACGGCCATTGACCGTGCCCCAGCCGGTGACGACGCCGTCGCCGGGGATCTTCTGCTTCTCCATGCCGAAATCATGGCAATCATGTTCGACAAACATGTCGAACTCTTCGAAGGACCCCTCGTCGAGCAACAATTCGATGCGCTCGCGCGCGGTAAGCTTGCCTTTGGCGTGCTGGGCGTCGATGCGCTTCTGGCCACCACCGGCCCGCGCTTCCTGCCGCCGCTCTTCAAGCCGACGAAGAATATCCTTCATGCCGCCCCCTCGATAAGTCGGACGGGCCGCCCCACATGAAACGGCCGAAAAATTACTGGTCTGGACACCGGAGCACGGGCGGCAAGGTTCAGCCCGCTGGCGCTGCCGCGTCGCGCGAAGGCGACCTCAATAGCACCGAAACTCCGTTTTTGCCAATGGCTTGGCCCGTTTCTTCCTGCCTTGAAGGTTCATCCGCCGAAGGCCAGCCGCAACGCTGCGTTAGGCAGGGCAAAGAGCGCCATAAAACGCCGCGCTTCAATCCAGAAGACGGATGAAACGGGCGGTTTCGAGAAGATCGGATCGCATGGCATCAAGCCGCGCCCTCTCCTCCTCATCCTCGCCGGAAAGTTCCATCTGCCAGTTTTCGTCCACATAGGCGATGTCAAAGGCCTCTTCCGGCGTGAGCCGGCCAAGCGCCACCGCAAGGCCGATAACAGCGGATCCCGTCAGCGTCACGGCATTGTGAAGTCCGGCAATGCGGAAGGGATCAAACGTCTCCACCACCCGCTGATAGGCGGCAAGGGAGCTTTCGTCCTGCGTGATATGGAGAACGCCGGTTGTGGGGCGAAGCCTGATCCCCTGCTCCGCCGCCCAGCCAAGCAGCGGGTTCCAGAGCGCGGCCTGCCGCGCGGCAAGCGCCTGCGGATGGTCCGCGCGGTAGCAGACAAGGTCCGACCCGGCAAAATTGACGATCTCGGCAATCACCTCTGCCCGTCGTGGTTCGACAAGGTCGATCGCCGTATTGGCAAGGCGCGTGAGCCACATGACCCGCGGGTTGATGTCCGGCCCTTGCGCCTCCCACTCCCCTGCAATCGCCTCCGCCAGAGCGCGCCCGGGCACGGCAAGGACACGCTT
>NZ_JBATWS010000286.1:0-1637 GCF_049672805.1 Parvibaculum sp. | reverse complement strand
CTTGGCGGTTCAATCGCGAAGGGGGAGGAGCCGCCCGGCGCGCGCGCCTGACCGCCCGGCAGATACCAGCGGCCCTGAAACAGCGCATCGGCAGCGGATGCCCGACCCGGCCGCAGTTCCGGCGGATAGAGCACCATGTGGTCGGGCATGGGGCCGCGCAACGTCTGCCCGTAAATCCATGTGTTGAAAATGCGGGCGAGCGCGGCGTTGCGCGTGCGGGTGAGGGCGGCACCGGCGAGATCGATCAGCCGGTTTCCGGACGGCACGGAGCGCGCAGCGACCCGCCCGCTTTTCTCTCCGTTCCGTTCTTGCGCACCGGCCATGAAGGCGGCCCTTTCCCTCAAGCTGACCTTGAACACTCATGCGCGCCGGGCTTCAGCCGCAGCGCCTGCACTCAGATGTTACCGCGCAATGTAGCAATATTCTTCGCGTAAGCCTCAGGCCCGCCCTTGAAAGTCGCGGTGCCTGCGACGAGAACGGTTGCACCTGCAGCAATGGCGCGCGGCGCTGTCTCGAAATTGATGCCGCCATCCACTTCAAGCTCGACATCAAGCCCTTCCTCATCGATCCGCTTGCGGATGATCTCGATGCGCTTCAACTGGCTTTCAATGAAGCTCTGTCCGCCAAAGCCGGGGTTCACGGACATGACAAGCACGAGATCGATATCGCCAAGAAGCGGCCAGAGAAGTTCGAGCGGCGTGCCCGGGTTAAGCGAGAGGCCCGCCTTGCAGCCCGCGGCCTTGATTGCCTGAATGGTGCGATGGGGATGGGGGCCTGCTTCCGGGTGGAAGGTGATGATATCCGCACCTGCCTTCGCAAAGGCTTCAATATAGGGATCGACTGGCGAAATCATCAGATGCACATCGAACACGCGGTCCGACCAGGGCCGCAGCGCCTTCACCACGTCGGGGCCGATGGTGATGTTGGGCACGAAATGGCCGTCCATCACATCGACATGAATATAGTCGGCACCGGCTTGCGTGATCGCCCGCACTTCCTCGCCCAGCCGTGCGAAATCGGAGGCGAGGATCGAGGGAGAAATCTTGATGCCGCTCTTTTTACCGCTCATGGCGTGGCGCTCTCATGGCAAGGGGTGCCCGGCACCGCCATGAGGCGGCCCGGAGGCTTGATCCAGTGATTAACAGCAAGCCTCAAGAGGCGCAACAATCTGCGCCCGCCGCAGGGGAAATGTTGGCGGCAATATGAGAGGCCCGCGGGATTTCAGCCCAGCAGCGAGGCTTTTTCCGAGGGAACGAACACATAATCGGCGGAGCCGTCATAGCCATCCACCCTCTTCATCCGATAGGCGTCGTTCTCGTATGTCTTGAAGATTGCGTAATCGAAGGGTTCGAGCGTCTCGAATATGGCGCGCCCCGTCGAGCCGGCGCGCTGAAGGGCCGGCTCGCTCACTTCCAGCATCAGCGTGGGACGAAACTTTCCGATGGACCCGATCGCTCCGCGCAAAAAGTGATGCTCCCAGCCTTCTATATCCACCTTGATCAGATCGATTCTGCTGAGGGCATTCTTTTCGGCAAAAAGATCAAGCGTTGTGAGCGTCACATCCTGCTGGATGGTCTGACGGTCGGCCCTGCTCTCTCCCAGATGCGAAAGGCCAAAGCCCACGCTGCCGCGCTTCT
>NZ_JBATWS010000285.1:0-5819 GCF_049672805.1 Parvibaculum sp. | reverse complement strand
GCTTGACCGTTTCGGCTTCCTCAAACCGCCGGAGAAGCGCCCCTCCATGGTCCGTAACCTGCGCAACATGTTCCAGCGGGCGGGGCTTACCGAGCAGGAAGTCCGCACGCTGCGGGGGGTGGTGGCCTCCCTCACGCGCCGCTATCCGAAGGGGGAAGGCCCGCCGGAATAGGGCCTTATGGCCGTTTGACAGGTCAGCCTCACCGCGCTAAAACGCGCCCGAAGTGGGCTTCCGCACCCTTTCGATGCGAAGCCCTTTTTCATTCGATACGCACCCGTGGGAACGGCGACGCTTGTAGCCGGTCCCTGTCGATCTTCCGGTTCGGCCGGACAGATAAAGGAGGGCGCGTTTCCTTGATTTTTGACCTTTAAAGGAAACTGCGATGACAAAGCGCCAGGAAGCCAAGTACAAAATTGACCGCCGGATGGGCGAAAACATCTGGGGTCGTCCGAAGAGCCCGGTTAACCGCCGCGAATATGGCCCCGGCCAGCATGGCCAGCGCCGCAAGGGCAAGCTCTCGGACTATGGTGTCCAGCTCCGCGCCAAGCAGAAGCTCAAGGGCTTCTACGGCAATATTTCCGAAAAGCAGTTCCGCGGCATCTACAAGGATGCGAACCGCGGCCGTGGTGATACGGGCGAGCTGCTGATCGGCCTGCTCGAGCGTCGTCTCGATGCAATCGTTTACCGCGCCAAGTTCGTGCCGACCGTTTTCGCTGCCCGCCAGTTTGTGAGCCATGGCCATGTGCTCGTGAACGGCAAGCGCGTCAACGTGCCGAGCTATCGCGTGCGCGAGGGCGACGTGGTTGAGGTGCGTCAGAAGTCGAAGCAGCTCGCCATTGTTCTCGAAGCCGTGCAAAGCGCCGAGCGCGATGTGCCGGACTACATCGAAGTTGATCACGAGAAGATGACGGCGAAGTTCCTCCGCGTTCCGGCGTTTGCCGATGTGCCCTATGCGGTGCAGATGGAACCGAACCTCGTTGTCGAATTCTATTCGCGCAGCTGATCAGCGGGCGCGCTACGGACAAACGAAAAGGCCCCGGTTTTCCGGGGCCTTTTTTGTTGCCGCTGAAACGTATGCGGAAAAGAAGGGCAGGGTCAGGCGACCTGCGTTTCGATGCCCTTCTGTGCGAGATAATCGCGCAGTTCGCCCTGCTCGAACATTTCGCGGACAATGTCGCAACCGCCGACAAACTCGCCCTTCACATAGAGCTGGGGAATGGTCGGCCAGTCGGAAAACTCCTTGATGCCCTGGCGGATCTCTTCGTCTTCAAGCACGTTGATGCCCTTGAAGGGGACGCCAAGATAGGTCAGCACCTGCACCACGGCATTGGAGAAGCCGCATTGCGGGAAGACGGGTGTGCCCTTCATGAAGAGGACCACATCCTCGCTGGCAACTTCGCTTCTGATGCGGTCAAAGACCGGGTTCTCGCTCATTGTTTTGCTCCTTGGCCTCAACGGGCCGTGTTTGAGGGCGTTGAGGTTGCTCAATCCTCTGGCGCACTTGTTTGCAGCGCCAATGCGTGAAGTTCGTTGCCCATGCCGCCCTTCAGCGCCGCATAGACCATCTGATGCTGCTGAACGCGCGTCTTGCCCTTGAAAGCGGCCGAAATGACATTTGCGGCATAGTGATCGCCATCGCCTGCGAGATCGCGGATGTCGATAACCGCATCTGGGAGCGCCTCCCTGATGAGTCGTTCGATTTCCGCTGCCGTCATGGCCATGGAATGCACCTCCCTTGATCGTCAGATTTCAGCGCCAGCCGCCATATAAGCGGGCAGCCAGCCCTCATGGGCGGCTTTCATTGCTGCCAATGATATGGGAAGCGCGCCTTCAACTGTCAATTCCGCACCCCCAGTCACGCCGAGGCGGCTGACGGGGACGCCCGCTTTGCCCGCGCGTTCGATGAAGGCAGCGGCTTTGCTTTCAGGCAGGGTTACGACGTACCGCGCCTGATCTTCCGCGAATGCCCAGATATGGAGGGGCAGGGGTGTGTCGGGCGTAAGAGATGCGCCGATATTGCCCGCCATCGCCATTTCGGCAGCGGCAACCAGCACGCCACCATCCGATACGTCGTGAACGGCGGTGAGATTGCCAGCGCGGATTTCCGTGCGGATGAAGTCGCCATTGCGACGTTCCACAGCGAGGTCCACGGGCGGCGGGGCGCTTCTGTCATCGGCTTTGCCGACGATGTCGCGCAGATAGATGCTCTGACCGATATGGCCTTTTGTTTCGCCGACCAGAAGGATCGCTTCGCCTTCCGTCTTGAAGGCAACGGTCGCGCGAAGAGCGATGTCGGGCAGAAGGCCAACGCCGCCAATGGCCGGCGTGGGGAGAATGCCCTTGCCATTTGTCTCGTTGTAGAGAGAGACGTTGCCGGAGACGACCGGGAAGTCGAGCGCGCGGCAGGCTTCGCCAATGCCTTCGATACAGCCGACGAACTGGCCCATGATTTCAGGGCGTTCCGGGTTGCCGAAGTTCAAATTGTCGGTGATCGCAAGCGGCTCCGCGCCAACGGCGGTGAGATTGCGCCAGCATTCGGCCACGGCCTGCTTGCCGCCTTCCTGCGGATCGGCGGCGCAATAGCGAGGCGTCACATCAAGCGTGAAGGCGAGACCCTTCGGGCCATCATCAATACGAACCACGGCAGCGTCGCCACCGGGGCCGATCGCCGTGTTGCCGAGAATGAGATGGTCATACTGTTCCCACACCCAGCGGCGCGAGCACATGTCGGGCAGGGCGAGCATGCGGATCAGCGTGTCTGCCAGATCGTTGGGCGCGGGCACTGCATCGTGTGAGAGGGCTGCCGGCTTTGCTGCCTTCACGAAGGGGCGGTCATATTCCGGTGCCTGGTCGCCCAGTTCCTTGATCGGAAGATCGGCCATCACTTCGCCGTGCTGGCGGATGCGAAAGCGCAGATCATCTGTCGTGCGGCCGATCACCGCGAAATCGAGACCCCATTTGCGGAAGATGGCCTCCGCCTCCTTCTCCTTGGCGGGATCGAGCACCATGAGCATGCGCTCCTGACTTTCGGAGAGCATCATCTCATAGGCGCTCATGCCTTCTTCGCGGCAGGGCACCGTGTCGAGGTCAAGCTCGATGCCGAGATCGCCCTTCGCGCCCATTTCAACGGCGGAGCAGGTGAGGCCAGTGGCGCCCATATCCTGAATGGCGATGACGGCGCCGGAAGCCATCAGTTCGAGGCAGGCTTCAAGCAGCAGCTTTTCGGCGAAAGGATCGCCGATCTGCACGGTGGGGCGTTTCTCCTCGGAATCATCATCAAATTCCGCGGAAGCCATGGTCGCGCCATGAATACCGTCGCGGCCCGTCTTGGAGCCGAGATAGACGACGGGAAGGCCGACGCCCTTTGCCTGCGAGTAGAAAATCTTGTCCGCATCAGCCAGGCCGGCGGCAAAGGCATTGACGAGGCAGTTGCCGTTATAGCTCGAATCGAAATTGACCTCGCCGCCAACGGTCGGCACGCCGAATGCATTGCCATAGCTGCCAATGCCTGCCACGACGCCGGAAACAATGTGGCGTGTGCGCGGATGGTCAGGCTCGCCGAAGCGAAGCGCATTGAGCGCCGCGATGGGGCGCGCGCCCATGGTGAACACGTCACGCAGGATGCCGCCCACGCCTGTTGCCGCGCCTTGATGAGGCTCGATATAGGAGGGGTGATTGTGGCTTTCCATCTTGAAGATGATGGCCTGACCGTCGCCGATATCGACGACGCCTGCATTTTCGCCGGGACCGCAAATCACGCGCGGGCCGGTGGTAGGCAGGGTGCGCAGCCACTTCTTCGAGGATTTGTAGGAGCAGTGCTCGTTCCACATGGCCGAGAAGATGCCGAGCTCGGTCAGCGTCGGTTCGCGGCCAATGAGATCGAGAATGCGCTGATATTCGTCCGGCTTCAGCCCGTGTTCCGCGACCAATTCCGGCGTGATCCTGACATTATTGGGTATCACGCCACAGCCTCCATAATGCTTTCGAAGAGCGCGCGCCCGTCGGTCGCGCCATTCAACGGTTCGATCATGTTTTCAGGGTGAGGCATCATGCCGAAGACGTTGCCGCGCTCATTGAGAACACCGGCAATATCGTTCAGCGAGCCATTGGGGTTTGTGCCTTCGGCATAGCGCAGGCCGACACGGCCTTCGCCTTCGAGGCGCTTCAGCGTTTCTGCATCGGTGACGTAGTTGCCGTCACCATGCGCGACGGGGCAACGCCATATCTGCCCTTGCGCATATTTGCGCGTGAAATCCGTGTCGGCATTGGCGACTTCGAGTTTCACTTCGCGGCAGACGAATTTAAGGTTTGCGTTGCGCATCAGCACGCCGGGAAGAAGGCCCGCTTCGCAAAGAATCTGGAAGCCGTTGCAGACGCCAAGCACCCGCACACCTTTTTCAGCTGCCTTTGCAACAGCGGGCATGATGCGGCCCCGCGCGGCGATGGCGCCGGTGCGGAGATAGTCGCCATAGGAAAAGCCGCCGCACAGCACGATGAGATCGAGATCGGGAAGGTCCGTATCTGCATGCCAGATGGGGGTGGATTTGATGCCGGTGATCTTTTCGAGGGCGCGCATCATGTCGCGCTCGCGGTTCGAGCCGGGAAAGACAACGACGCCGGACTTCATGCTCACTTCTCGTCTAGCTCCACGGCGTAGTTTTCGATGACTGTATTGGCGAGGAGCTTCTTGCTCATTTCTTCCAGTATGGCCTTTGCACGGGCAGGGTCGGTCTCTTCGAGTTCAACTTCGAAGAGCTTGCCCTGACGGACGCTTGCAACACCGGAAAAGCCGAGCGAGCCCAGCGCGCCTTCAATTGCCTTGCCCTGCGGGTCCAGAACGCCGTTCTTCAACGTGACCTTGATGCGCGCTTTCATGGTTCCTCGTGTCTCACGTAACTTATTTCACAAGCGTGGGGCCGCGCCGCTTCGGCTCGTTCTCGACGAGAACACCAAGACGCCGCGCCACCTCCTGATAGGCCTCTACCAGCCCGCCCATATCACGGCGGAAACGATCCTTGTCGAGCTTGTCGTTTGTCTGCGTATCCCAGAGGCGGCAGCAATCAGGACTGATCTCGTCAGCCAGTACAACGCGCATCATGTCGCCCTCATAGAGGCGACCGAACTCGACCTTGAAGTCCACAAGGCGGATGCCGATGCCGAGGAAAAGGCCGGTCATGAAGTCGTTGATGCGCAGCGCCAGCGCCATCATGTCATCGATCTCCTGGGGCGTCGCCCAGCCAAAGGCCGTGATGTGCTCTTCGGAGACCATGGGGTCGTGCAGCTCGTCATTCTTGTAATAGAACTCGATGATCGAGCGGGGCAGGACGGTGCCTTCCTCGATGCCGAGACGCTTTGAAAGCGAGCCCGCCGCCACATTGCGCACCACAACTTCGCAAGGGATGATCTCGACCTCGCGGATAAGCTGCTCGCGCATGTTGAGCGAACGGATGAAATGTGTCGGGACGCCGATCTCGTTCAGCTTCGTGAAGATGAACTCCGAGATGCGGTTGTTGAGGACGCCCTTGCCCCCGATGGTGGCGCGCTTCGTTGCATCGAAAGCGGTCGTATCGTCCTTGAAGTGCTGGATGAGCGTGCCGGGTTCCGGGCCTTCATACAGCACCTTCGCCTTGCCTTCGTAAACGCGTCTGCGCCGGCTCATGTCATGAATTCCAATCGGTTAGCCCGGATGACGGGGCCGGGACTGTCGGAGGATCTCTCTGCGCGGATGTCGAATGCCGCCTCGCGGTAAGAGGAGCCGTGCGCGGTCTGGAATCGGCGCCCCGGCGTGCGCAAGTTAGCCCAAGGTCGTGCGCGATAC
>NZ_JBATWS010000284.1:0-3884 GCF_049672805.1 Parvibaculum sp. | reverse complement strand
GGCCTGCCCATTGGCGAAGTGATCTCGGAAGGCAATGTGGGCCTGATGCAGGCCGTAAAGCGCTTCGAGCCGGAAAAGGGCTTCCGCCTCGCAACCTATGCGATGTGGTGGATTCGCGCCTCCATTCAGGAATACATCCTCAGAAGCTGGTCGCTCGTGAAAATGGGCACCACCGCCGCGCAGAAGAAGCTCTTCTTCAATCTGCGCAAGGTGAAGGGCCAGATTCAGGCTATCGAGGATGGCGATCTCCACCCCGATCAGGTGACGGAAATTGCTGATCGTCTTGGCGTGAGCGAGGACGAGGTGATTTCCATGAACCGCCGCATGGCGGGGCCCGACAATTCGCTCAACGCGCCGCTTCGGCAGGATTCCGAAGGCGGTGAGTGGCAGGACTGGCTGGTGGATGACAGCGCCGATCAGGAAACGGTGCTGGGCGAAGCCGAAGAAATGGAACTGCGCCGCGAAATGCTGACCCGTGCAATGGAAAGCCTGAACGAGCGCGAGATGCACATTCTCACCGAGCGCCGCCTGAAGGACGAGCCTGCAACGCTGGAAGATCTGAGCCAGGAATATGGCATCTCCCGCGAACGCGTGCGCCAGATCGAAGTACGCGCCTTCGAAAAGCTGCAAAAGGCGATGAAGGCCGCCATGCGCGAACAGTCGGAAGCAAGGCGAGACGCACTCGCCGCCCTCTGAGCGCCGCGTGCGTGACAAACAGAAAGGCCGGGTCTCGACTGAGACACGGCCTTTTCCTTATCCGGTCAGTCAGTCCGCGCTGACGCCCGTGCCGATGGGGCAGGAAACGCCTGTGCCGCCAAGCCCGCAATAGCCGTTCGGATTCTTCGCCAGATATTGCTGGTGATAATCCTCGGCGAAATAGAAGGTCGGCGCATCGAGGATTTCGGTCGTTATCGCGCCATACCCCTGCTTCGCAAGCTCGGCCCCATAGGCATCGCGCGAGGCTTCCGCCGCCTTGCGCTGCGCATCGCTCGTTACATAAATGCCGGAGCGGTATTGCGTGCCGATATCATTGCCCTGCCGCATACCCTGTGTCGGATTATGAGATTCCCAGAAGGTCTTGAGCAGCGTTTCGTAGCTCACCTTTTTGGGATCAAAGACAACCAGCACAACTTCATTATGCCCCGTGCGCCCGGTGCAAACTTCTTCATAGGTCGGGTTCGGCGTGTAGCCGGCCGCATAGCCGACCGCCGTGACATGGACGCCGGGTAGCTGCCAGAACTTCCGCTCCGCGCCCCAGAAGCAACCAAGGCCGAACATCGCGGTTTCCATGCCTTCGGGATATGGCCCCTTCAAATCCGCGCCATTCACGAAATGACGGCTTGCCGTCGGGATCGCGAAATCACGGCCGGGCAGCGCCTCTTCCGGGACTGGCATTTCGGTTTTTCTGCGCAGATTGAACATGGCGGCCTCCTGTTGCGAGAGTTATCCATGATGTAGGCGAGCCTACGCCGCCATGGAAGGCCTGTCAGCCTTCACCTTCGCCCCCTTCCACAAGTCTTGTTCTTGCGGCGCGCCAGAGGCAAACTCCCGCCAACCCGCAGATTGGAAGACAGGAGTACGGCCCGTGACAGTGCAGCATGATCTGGTAATTCGCGGCGGCACGATTGTGGACGGAACGGGCCGCAAGCCCTTCACCGGCGATGTGGCCGTGAATGGCGGCCGGATCAGCCTGATCGGTGGCGTGGAGGGAAAGGGCGCGCGCGAGATCGACGCGAACGGCCTTCTCGTCACCCCGGGCTTTGTTGATATCCACACCCATTATGACGCACAGGCGACATGGGATCCGTGGCTCACCCCTTCCACACAGCATGGCGTGACGACCGTCGTCATGGGTAATTGTGGCGTGGGCTTTGCGCCGGTGAAACCCGAAATGCGCAATGAGCTGATCGATCTCATGGAGGCGGTCGAGGACATCCCGGGCGCTGCCATGCATGAAGGCATCAAATGGGAATGGGAGAGCTTTCCCGAATTTCTCGATGCGCTCGACAAGCGCCGCTACGCCGCCGATGTGGGCACGCAGATGCCGCATTGCGCGCTGCGCGTCTATGTCATGGGCAATCGCGGCATCGACAATGAACCCGCCACACCGCAAGACATCGCGCGGATGCGTGAACTCACCTATGAAGCGATGCAGGCAGGCGCGCTTGGCTTCTCCACCTCGCGCACGGACCTTCACAACACGCTGCGGGGCGACCCGGTTCCCGGCACGCTCGCCGCAACCGACGAACTCTTCGGCATCGCGGATGCACTGAAAAAGCATGGTGACGGCGTTTTCCAGATCGCGGCGACACACCGCGAGATGGACAAGGAATTCGACTGGATGTTCCGCATGGCGAAGGAAACCGGCCGCATGGTGACCTTCCAGATCCAGCAGATCGACGAGCGCCCCGACCTCTACAAGAAAATGCTCTCCATGCTGGATGACGCCCGCGCGCAGGGCGTCACCAATCTGCGCGGCCAACATTCAGGCCGCCCTGTCGGCCTGCTGATGGGCTGGCAGACATCGGTGCATCCCTTCATCGGCTTCCCCGAATACCGCCCCTATGCGCAAATGCCTTTCGCTGAAAGGCTGGAGCGCCTGAAAGACCCGAAGGTCCGCGCGGAAATCGTGGCAGGCAAGAATGTGGACAAGCTCGGCGATTTCGGTCGCTTCATCACCACCTCTTTCCACAAGATGTATCCGATGGGTGAGCGCGAGAATTACGAGCCTTCGCCCGATGACAGCGTTGCCGCCATCGCAAAGCGCGAAGGCAAGCTCCCTACCGAAGTCATCTATGATGCGATGATGCTGAATAACGGGCAGGCGCTCCTCTACTTCCCGCTTTTCGGCTATTCGACCAACGACTTCACCGCGATCGAGGAAACGCTGCGCCACCCGCAGACAGGCATCAGCCTTGCCGATGGCGGCGCCCATGTGGGCGCCATCTGCGATGGTGGTACGCCGACCTTCATGCTGACCCATTGGGCGCGCGACAGAACGCGCGGGCCGAAACTCCCCATCGAGGACATCATCCGTATTCAGACGAAGGACACGGCGGAGCAGTACGGCCTTTACGACCGTGGCGTGCTTGCGCCGGGCATGAAGGCCGATCTCAACGTGATCGACTTCGAAGGGTTGACCTTCACAAAACCGGAAATGCGCTTCGACCTGCCTGCGGGCGGCCGCCGCCTCTGGCAAGGCGCTAAGGGCTATCGCGCCACCATTCTCTCAGGCGTGGTTGTTGCCGAGAATGACGAACCGACAGGCGAACTGCCGGGTCGTCTCATTCGCGGCACGCAGGCGCGGCCCGCCTAGGCTTTCGACCGCCCGAGGAACCGCGCCAGCTTTGCCCATGGCTCGATGCTCCAGCCCCGACGGGCTGCGCCCGAGGGTGAGGAGAGGACAAAGACTTCCGGGAAGTCGGGCACGGGACGCTGAAGCCCGTACTCTATTCGCCCTGTGGGCACGCCCATCCAGACGCTTGCCGCCTTCTTGCTTGTGAAGGCTACAACGCGCGGGCGGCAGCGCCGCATTTCTTCAACGAACCGGTCCACCTCGTAAAGCTCTGGATCAATTTCATGATCCATCCCCGCAGCGCGCTTCGCCATATCGGTGAAGCCGATGCCGAGATGGATAAGCTGCGTATATTCATGCGGCTGATAGAGGCGCGGCGTGATGCCCACCTCATAAATCGTCTGCCAGAAACGATTGCCTGGATGCGCATAGTAAGCGCCCAGAGCTGCCGAACGGCGTGACGGCGCGGTGCCGGTGAAAACAACATCAAGGCCAGGCACGAGAAGGTCCGGCAATTTCTCGCCAAGCCTTTGTCTGCGGAAGCCCATGGCTCAGGCTTCTCTTGTCATGTCGCGCCGGAAAGAGGGAA
>NZ_JBATWS010000283.1:0-2389 GCF_049672805.1 Parvibaculum sp. | reverse complement strand
GCATCCGTGAGACCTACGGAACCATCGAGGAAGACGAACTCACCAGGATCGAGCAGGAGATGGACGCAGCTCCGGGGAGCGCTCAGGGATGATGTCGCTCATCGAAGCCAATCTGCCTGCCTTGCAGGTCATGCTGCCGCTCGCCGCGGCCCCCTTCTGCCTCATTCTCGGGCGCGGTTCGGGTGCCTGGGCGCTTGCAACATTCATCGCCTTCGCTACTTTCGCCATCTCCATCTCGCTTTTCGCGCAGACTTATGAAGGCGCGGTCGTTACCTATCATATGGGCAACTGGGCACCGCCCATCGGCATCGAATACCGGATCGACATCGCCAATGCCTTTGTACTGCTGATCGTCTCCGGCGTAGCCGCCATTGTCCTGCCCTATGCGCGCCGAAGCATCGACGCCGAAATCCCGGCCGAACGGCAGCCGCTTTTTTACACGGCCTTCCTGCTCTGCATTGCGGGTCTTCTTGGCGTCACCATCACGGGCGACGCATTCAACGTCTTCGTGTTTTTCGAAATCTCGGCGCTCTCGACCTATGCGCTTGTTGCGGCTGGCTCATGGGTAAACAAACGCGCGCTTACCGCCGCCTATAATTACCTCATCATGGGAACGGTGGGTGCCACCTTCTTCGTGATCGGCATCGGCATGCTCTACATGGTCACGGGCACGCTCAACATGGCGGACCTCGCCACGCGCATCGCCGCACATGGCAGCAGCAGCACCGTTCAAATGGGCTTCGTCTTCATCCTTGTCGGCATCGGGCTGAAGCTTGCCATGTTCCCGCTACATCTCTGGCTGCCCAACGCCTATAGCTTTGCGCCATCCGTGGTGACGGTCTTTCTGTCCGCAACGGCCACCAAGGTCGCGGTCTATGTGATGCTGCGCTTCATGTTCTCCGTGTTCGGCTTCGACTATGAGTTTCAGGCGAACACGCTTCGCCTTGTCGCGCTGCCGCTCGCAATCATTGCCATGTTCGCGGCCTCCATTGTCGCGATCTTTCAGGATGATCTGAAACGTATGCTCGCTTATTCGAGCATCGCGCAGATCGGCTATATCCTGCTCGGCTTCACCCTCCTGACCGATACGGGCCTCACCGCCGGTATCGTTCACCTCTTCAACCACGCCGTTACAAAGGCCGCGCTTTTCATGGTGGCAGGCTGTTTCGTGTTCGCGGCAGGCACAAGCTCGCTCTCCAGGCTTGGCGGCATCGGCCGCGACATGCCCTGGACAACCGCGGCCTTCGTCATTGCAGGCCTCAGCATCATCGGGCTGCCGCTGACGGTCGGTTTTGTCAGCAAATGGTATCTCGTGCTGGCAGCCCTCGAACTTGGCTGGTGGCCCGTGGCGCTGATGGTCATGGCATCGTCCCTTCTCGCGATCATCTATATCTGGCGCGTGATCGAGATTGCCTATCTCAAGCCCGCCCCCGAAGGCGTGACACGACGGGAAGCGCCGCTCTCCATGCTGCTCCCAACATGGATTTTTGTGGGCCTCATCATCTGGTTCGGCGTGAACGCCATGATGTCGAGCACCGCCGCCGGGCGCGCCGCACACGCGCTGATCAATTCATCCCACATGCTCTGGAAGGATTGAGGCGACCATGAGTGACGCGCATATCCTTCTTCTCGCCATTGCTGTTCCGGCGCTGACACCCGTTCTCATTGCGGGATTGAGCAACCGTCCGAACCTGCGCGACGGGGCGAGCGTTATCGCCTCGCTGGCGACCTTTGCCGCCGTCATCACCCTGCTCTGCAAGGTGATGGATGGAGCGCGACCCGCCATCTCGTTGCTCGAAATGATGCCCGGCCTCGTCATAGCCTTCGAGATCGAGCCGCTCGGCATGTTGTTCGCAACTGTCGCTTCCGGCCTCTGGATACCGACCGCGCTTTACTCCATCGGCTATATGCGCGGCGCGGGCGAGCAGAAGCAGACACGCTTCTATATCTGCTTTGCCATCGCCATTGCGGCCGCACTCGGCATTGCCTTCTCCGCCAATCTCTTCACGCTTTTCATCTTCTATGAAGCGCTGACTATCTCGACCTATCCGCTCGTCGCCCACAAGGAAACGCCGGAAGCAAAGCGCGGCGCTCGCACCTATCTCGCCATTCTGATGGCGACCTCGATTGTCTTCCTGCTGGTCGCGATCATCTGGACCTGGAACATCGCCGGCACCACGGATTTCCGCGCAGGCGGCATTCTTCAGGGCCGAATTGATCCCGTCTATGTGCCCTTCCTGCTGGCGCTCTTTGCCTTCGGTATCGGCAAGGCGGCGCTCATGCCATTCCATCGCTGGCTGCCCGCCGCGATGGTCGCCCCCACGCCGGTAAGCGCGCTGCTTCATGCCGTGGCCGTTGTGAAGGCGGGCGTCTTCACCATGCTGAAAGT
>NZ_JBATWS010000282.1:0-9478 GCF_049672805.1 Parvibaculum sp. | reverse complement strand
CATGCTTGATATAGGGCCCGTATTTCCCTTCGCGGATCTGCACGGGTTTACCTGTTTCCGGGTGGTCGCCAAGTTCCTTCAGCACCTTGCCTGCGCGCTCTTCCGCGCGTGCCACCTTCTCGGCCAGCACGGCGACAGCACGGTTCACACCGATGTCGAAAAGCTCTTCCGGGTCTTTCAGGTTTGCATAGGTGCCGTCATGCAGGATGAACGGACCGAAGCGCCCAAGACCGGCGGTGATCTTCTTGCCCGTTTCGGGGTGAATGCCGACCTCGCGGGGCAGGGTGAGCAGGCGCAGCGCCATGTCGAGATCGACATCCGATGCCGCCGTCTTTGCAGGCAGGCCGCTGCGCTTCGGTTTTTCACCTTCCGATAGCGGCGCGCGCTCCACATAAGGCCCGAAGCGCCCGGTCTTGAGCGAGATTTCGGCGCCCGTTTCGGGGTCCGTGCCAAGCACGCGGTCGCCCGATGCTTCCTCGCCCTCGGCACCTGCGGTGAGCTGGCGCGTGAACTTGCATTCGGGATAGTTCGAGCAACCGACAAATGCGCCAAAGCGGCCGACCTTCAGAGACAGGCGGCCATTGTCGCAAGAGGGGCAGTTACGCGGATCGGAACCGTCGCCCCTGTCGGGGAAGACATGCGGCCCCAGAACTTCATTGAGGCGGTCGAGCACTTCGGTGATGCGAAGCTCGGTCGCCTCCGCAACGTTGCCGGTGAAGTCCTTCCAGAACTCGCGCAGCAGATCTTTCCAGTCGAGTTCGCCTGCCGATACCTTGTCGAGTTTTTCTTCCAGTTCTGCCGTGAAATCATATTCGACATAGCGGGAGAAGAAGTTTTCGAGGAATGCAGTGACGAGGCGGCCCTTGTCCTGCGGCACGAAGCGCTTCTGATCCATGCGCACATAGTCACGGTCGCGCAGCGTTTGCAGCGTCGAGGCGTAGGTGGAAGGACGGCCAATGCCGAGTTCTTCCATCCGCTTCACAAGCGTTGCTTCGGTGAAGCGGGGCGGTGGCTCGGTGAAATGCTGTTCGGGACGCACCCTGTCGAGGCCAAGGCGGTCGCCACGCGCGACCTTTGGCAGGCGGTTGCCTTCTTCCGTATCGTCCGGCTCGTCGCGGCCTTCCTGATAGAGGCGGAGGAAGCCGTCGAACACGATGACGGAGCCTGTGGCGCGCAGGCCGATCGGCGCGTCATCTGCTTCCATCTCGATGGTGGTGCGTTCCAGTTGTACGCTTTCCATCTGGCTCGCGACGGTGCGGTTCCAGATCAGTTCGTAGAGGCGGCGCTGATCCTCGTCGAGATGCGCGGCGGCGTGCTTTGGCAGGCGCGCAAGATCGGTCGGGCGGATTGCTTCATGCGCTTCCTGCGCATTCTTCGCCTTCGATGTGTAGAGGCGCGGTGAATCCGGAAGATAGGCCTCGCCAAATTCATTGTTGATGACGGTACGCGCTTGCGCGACCGCTTCGGCGGCAATCTGTACGCCGTCGGTTCGCATATAGGTGATGAGGCCGGTCGTCTCGCCGTCGATCTCCACACCTTCATAAAGGCGCTGGGCAACCTGCATGGTGCGGCTCGCCGAGAAGCCGAGCTTGCGCGAGGCTTCCTGTTGCAGCGTGGAAGTTGTGAAGGGCGGGTTCGGATTGCGCCGGGCGGGTTTGCTCTCGACGGAAGAGACAGAGAAGCGCGACGCCTTGATGCGCGATACGATCTCGGAGGCGGTCTTCTCGTTCGGAATGTCGAACTTGCCGAGCTTCTTGCCGTCAAGCGCAACGAGGCGGGCGACGAAGGGTTCGCCTGTCGCCGTCTTCATATCGGTTTCGACTGTCCAGTATTCCTGGCTCTTGAAAGCATCGATTTCGAGTTCGCGGTCGCAAATGAGGCGCAGCGCAACGGATTGCACGCGGCCTGCCGAGCGCGAGCCGGGCAGCTTTCGCCAGAGAACGGGCGAGAGGGTAAAACCGACGAGATAGTCGAGGGCGCGGCGCGCGAGATAGGCGTCGATCAGCTCCCTGTCGAGGCCGCGCGGGTTCTGCATCGCCTCGGTGACGGATTTCTTGGTGATGGCGTTGAAGACGACGCGCTGGACTTCGACATCGTTCAGCACCTTCTTCTTGTTCAGCACTTCCAGAACGTGCCAGGAAATCGCCTCGCCCTCGCGGTCGGGGTCGGTTGCGAGGATGAGCCGGTCGGCCCCCTTCACAGCGGCAGCAATCTCGTTCAGGCGCTTCTGGGATTTGGCATCTACATCCCAGGCCATCGCAAAATCTTCATCCGGCCTGACCGAGCCGTCCTTCGACGGCAGATCACGCACATGCCCGTAGGAGGCGAGGACCTTGTAGCCCTTGCCCAGATATTTGTTGATGGTTTTCGCCTTGGCAGGCGACTCAACAATGACGACGTCCATCGGACAGGTGCACTCTCTTTATATTAGGCGTGCCGGAAGCCTCATTCGGCGCGCCTGATGCCTTCGGCCCGGAGTATCCGGGCGCGTTCCACGCTGGTGTGCCGTGAAAAGCCCCTTGTCAGCGCCGCATCCGCTGCCTCGAGCCGCCGGGTGAAAATGGTGAAAAGGGTGGGGCCTGTCAAATGGTGTGGCCGCCAGGGGCAAATGAGGGGTTGCGGCCGGGGGCGCAATCCCTCCAATCCGAACGAAGTTTTTTCTAGGCCAAAAGACGTAGCCCGGAAAACCCATATAGACTTTATGGTCAGTTCTGAAGCGATGCTGCTTTGGAGTCAGTTCGCCCGGCGAAATGGCGGCCGGCGAGAGGAGGAGGCTAGATGCGGAAGTCTTTTATCCGAGCAGAAGCGGTACCCGATGTCGGCAGTCTTGCCGGGGCCGGCCCGAGATTGCGGAATATCCCGGTGGCATTCGATGAAGAGGCGGAGGTGGATGATGAGGCTGTCGCCGCCTATTTGCTCGATCTGATGATTGCGTCGCGCCGCCTGGCGGTGAAGCGCGGCTTTAACTTTCTGGCCTATCTGATTGGTATTGCAGCGGAAGAGTCCCGGCTTCTCTCTGTTGGCCGGTCGGGCGCACGGCGCAGCGGCGACTAGGCATCAGCCTTCTGGCAACAGGCTCACGCGGTCCCCGGGGTCACGGTGAAGGCGGCCCGCCAGTTCGAGTTCCAGCAATGTCGCCCGCAAGGCGGGCACGGTTGCGCCGGTTTCACGCAGAATGTCATCGACCGGGGTGGGCGTCGGGCCGAGTGCTGCGAGGATGCGGCTGCGCATATCGTCATCCGGTTCGGACGGGGCGGCCTCATGCGGTGCGAAGAGCGGTAGGTCCGGCTCCCGAAAGAGGCCGGCGGGCGTGGCAAGCGCGGCGATCACATCGCCTGCATTTTCAACGAGCGGCGCGCCATCCTTGATGAGCTTGTTCGACCCTTGCGCTCGGGGGTCGAGGGGGGAGCCGGGGACGGCATAGACATCGCGTCCCTGCTCCAGCGCAAAACGCGCCGTGATGAGCGAGCCGGAGCGAAGCGCTGCTTCCACCACGATCACGGCGAGCGAAAGACCGGAGATCAGCCGGTTGCGGCGGGGGAAGTGACGGGCCTGCGGGCTGGTGCCGGGCGGCATCTCGCTCACAAGCGCGCCGCGTTCTGCTATGGCGCGTTGCAGCTCACGATTTTCTTCCGGATAGACAATATCAAGCCCACCTGCGAGCACGGCGACGGTGCCGCTTGCAAGGGAGCCGCGATGCACGGCGGTGTCGATGCCGCGCGCGAGACCTGAGACAATGGTGAAGCCTTCCGCGCCAAGTGCTTCTGCCATCTCGCTTGCAATGCGTCGGCCTGCGGCTGAGGCATTGCGCGAGCCGACCATGGCGATTGATTTTTTCTGCAGATGAGCGAGATCGCCCAGCACCGAAATAACCGGCGGTGGTGGATCAAGCGCGGCGAGAGAAGGCGGGTATTGCGGGTCGCCCAGCACGAGAAGATGCGCGCCGAGGCGCCCCGCGTGGGCAATCTCCGTTTCTGCCTGTGAGGCCGGAGCAACCTTCAGCCTGCTGCGCGCACCACCTCGCGCGGCGAGATCCGGCAGCGCCTCAAGCGCGGCGACGGCATTGCCGAAATGCGCGAGCAGATCACGAAAGGTGACAGGGCCGACATTCTCGCTGCGGGCAAGACGCAGCCGCGCGAGACGTTCGCTTTCGGAAAGGGCGATGCCCTCCACGCGGTTCAGCCTTCTGCGCTTTCGGCCTGTTTCTGACCGATACGCGGCTCCGTTCCCGAAAGAAGGCGCGAGATATTTCCTCTATGCGCGATGTAGATGAGGATGACGAGCACCACGCTGAGGCCCACCAGTTCCCACTGGTTGAGCCAGGCGAGATAGACAGGTGTCAGCGCGGACGCGACAAGGGCGGAGAGGGAAGAATAGCGCGAGACAATCGCAACCACCGCCCATGTGGCGCAGAAAAGGAGGCCGACCGGCCAATAGAGCGCGAGCAGGATGCCGATAAAGGTTGAGATGCCTTTGCCGCCCTTGAAGCCGAGCCAGACCGGATAGAGATGACCAAGAAAGGCGCCAAGCCCCGCAAGACCTGCGAGCAGGGCGACATCCTCACCTGCAACCCGCGCCACTTCCGCCATGATGAGAATGGCGACTGCACCCTTGGCCGCATCGCCGATCAGCGTGCCGATAGCGACCCAGCGATTGCCGGTGCGCAGCGCATTTGTGGCGCCGATATTGCCGGAGCCGATTTCGCGAATATCGCCAAGTCCCGCGAGCCGCGTCAGAAGCAGGCCGAAAGGAATGGAGCCGAGCAGATAGCCCAATGTCAGCGCGACCAGCATGAGCGGCAGCGCGAGATCGGTGAAGTCCATAGTCAGCGTTCCTCCCCCTGAACGTAGACGGTATCACCGCCAACCATGGTGCGGATGGCGCGCCCCTGAAAGAGGCGATCTTCGAAGGGCGTGTTCTTCGAAATTGATTTCAGCTTAGCCGGATCGAGTTTCCAGGGCACGTCCGTGTCGATCAGGACGAGATCGGCAGGCAGGCCCGTGGCAAGGCGTCCCCGGCCAAGGCCGAGCAGATCGGACGGGCCATAGGTCAGCGCCGCAAGAAGCCGCTCAAGCGAGAGGTCGCCGCTATGCACAAGGGCGAGGCCCGCAGGCAGCAGCGTTTCAAGGCCGATTGCGCCGAAATTCGCTTCGGCGAAGGGACGACGCTTCACTTCCGTGTCCTGCGGATCATGGCTTGAGACGATGACGTCGATCGTACCGTCAGCCACACCGGCGACCAGCGCCTTGCGGTCCTGCTCGGAGCGCAGCGGCGGCGAGAGCTTGAAGAAGGTGCGGTAGCTCCGCACGTCATTCTCGTTGAGTTGCAGATGCGCTGCCGAGACGCCGCAAGTCACCCGAAGGCCGCGCGCCTTGGCGCGGCGAATGATATCGACCGATGCTTCGCACGAAATCTGCGAGACATGGTAGCGGCCGCCTGTCACTTCGAGCAGGCGGAGATCGCGCTCGATCATGATGGTTTCGGCAATGGCGGGAATACCGGCAAGGCCAAGGCGACCGGAAAGCTCGCTCTCATTCATCACGCCGGTTGCAAGCGTGGGCTCTTCGGCATGTTGCACGATAAGCGCGTTCAGATGTGCGGCATAGCTGAGCGCGCGGCGCATCACTTGCGCATTGGCAACCGCCTTCACGCCATCGGTGAAGCCGACCGCGCCTGCCTCGATCAGCAGGCCGAACTCCGTCATCTCGGTGCCGGCAAGCCCTTTGGTCAGCGCGGCCATGGTGTGAACATTCACGATGCCTGTGTCGCGAGCGCGGCGTTCGATGAAGTCCACCAGCGCCACATCATCGATCACCGGATTGGTGTTCGGCATGACGATCATGGTGGTGACACCGCCAGCCGCCGCCGCCTTGCTGGCAAGCGCGAGCGTTTCGCGGTGTTCTGCGCCCGGCTCGCCGGTAAAGACGCGACAGTCGATCAGGCCGGGGGAGAGGACATGGCCATTGCAATCCACCACCTCTGCGCCATCGGGCAGCCCGTCATTGAACAGCGTGGGGCCGAGATCGGCGATAACGCCATTTTCGACGAGCAATCCGCCCATCTGGTCATAGCCGCTGGCGGGGTCGATCAGGCGCGCATTGATGAAGGCGGTGCGGCTCATCTCGCACCCCCATGTCCGGTACGAGGGTCATTCGGAAGATTGCGCGCCAGCGCATCAAGCACGGCCATGCGCACGGCGACACCCATCTCCACCTGTTCGCGAATGAGGCTGCGGTCAATATCGTCGGCGACGGCGCTGTCGATTTCCACGCCCCGGTTCATCGGGCCGGGATGCATGATGAGCGCGTCCGGTTTCGCATAGGCGAGCTTCGCGTAGTCGAGCCCGTAGAAATGGAAATATTCGCGCTGCGAGGGCACATAGGAGCCGCTCATGCGCTCAAGCTGGAGGCGCAACATCATCACGATATCAACACCTTCGAGCCCCTTCTTCATATCGTGGAAGACTTCCACGCCAAGCCGTTCCACGCCGGGCGGCATGAGGGTGGAAGGTCCGATGACGCGCACGCGCGCGCCCATCGCATGAAGCAGGAGAATGTTCGAGCGGGCGACGCGGCTGTGAAGAATGTCGCCGCAGATGGCGACGAGCAGACCCTGAAGCCGGCCCTTGCGGCGGCGGATCGTCAGCGCGTCGAGCAGCGCCTGTGTCGGATGCTCATGCGCCCCGTCACCCGCATTGATGACCGAGCAGGAAACTTTCTGCGAGAGAAGCTCCACCGCGCCCGAGTTCTGGTGACGAATGATGATGAGGTCGGGATGCATCGCGTTCAGCGTCACCGCCGTGTCGATCAGCGTCTCGCCCTTCTTCACCGAAGAGGAGGACACCGACATGTTCATCACATCGGCGCCAAGGCGTTTGCCGGCCAGTTCAAAGGAACTTTGCGTGCGGGTCGAGGCTTCGAAAAAGAGATTGATCTGCGTGCGGCCGCGCAGCACGGAACCCTTTTTATCAACCTGCCGGTTCTGTTCGACATAAGTGTCGGCCAGATCAAGAAGCGCAGTGATGTCGGAAGGGGAAAGGCCCTCTATGCCCAGCAGATGCCGGTGCGGGAAGATGGCTTGCGGCTGTTTGTCAGCATTGGTCATTAAAGCCGCATTGTATAGGGCCGATTCCCGGGTGCGGCAAGGTGGATTTGGCCGCTTGGAGGCCGGGTGTTACGCTGGATGACTGCTTTGACGAGAGGTTCGGATCATGGCTAGCCCCTTGGAAACGCCCGCTGATTTTGCGACGCATGAGGTGTTCAACCAGCCGCCGCCGCTTGAGAACGTGAATTTTTTCATAGGCGACAGGGCGCTTCAGGAGGCGGTGGAGCGGGAAGGGGCGGCGCATGCCAGAACCTCGCTTTCGGCTTTCGGGGCCAAGGTCGGTTCGGCGGAAGTGCTGGATCTCGGGCGGCAGGCCAATGCCTATCTGCCGGTTCTCAAAACCTATGACCGTTTCGGTCATCGGGAGGACCGGGTGGAGTTTCATCCCGCCTATCACCGGCTCATGGCGCTTTCGGTTGAGCAGGGGCTGCATGGTTCGCCCTGGGAGCATCTGAAGGACGGGCTTGATGCGAAGCCGAAGCCCGGTGCTATCGTCGCGCGGCTGGCTGGCACCTATATGATGACGCAGGCCGAGGCCGGTCATGGCTGCCCCATCACCATGACGAATGCGGCTGTGCCTGCGCTTCTCTTTCAGCCGTCGCTGGCGAAGGAATGGGTGCCGCGCATTCTCTCCCGCAGCTATGACGAGCGTTTCCTGCCTGCCGACCAGAAGAAGGGCGTTACCTTCGGCATGGGCATGACGGAGAAGCAGGGCGGCACGGATGTGCGCGCCAATACGACTGTCGCGCATCCCGTTGGCGCAGGCGGGCCGGGCGAGGAATATCGCATCACGGGCCATAAATGGTTTTTCTCCGCGCCCATGTGCGATGCCTTCCTTGTGCTGGCGCAGGCGCCGAACGGGCTTTCCTGTTTTCTGATGCCGCGCTTCCGGCCGGATGGAAGCGTGAATGCCATTCGCATCCAGCGCCTGAAGGATAAGGTTGGCAACAAGTCGAATGCCTCTTCCGAAGTGGAGTTTCAGGCGGCCTCCGGCTGGCTCATCGGCGAGGAAGGGCGCGGTGTGCGCAACATCATCGAGATGGCGACCTATACGCGGCTTGATTGCGCGGTGGCGACAGCGGGGATGATGCGGCAGGCCGTTTCTCAGGCCGTGCATCATTGCTCATATCGCACGGTGTTTCAGAAGAAGCTGATCGACCAGCCGCTGATGGCGAATGTGCTGGCAGACCTCGCGCTGGAAACGGAAGCCGCGACGGCGCTTTCCTTTCGCGTGGCGCGCAGCTTTGACCGCGCGCATGAGGATGAAGCGGAGGCCGCCTTCCGCCGCATCATGACGCCGGTTGCGAAATACTGGGTCTGCAAACGCGCGCCGAACCTCGCCTATGAGGCGATGGAGTGTCTGGGCGGCAATGGCTATGTGGAAGAGGGGATCGCGGGCCGCATCTATCGCGAGATGCCGGTCAACGCGATCTGGGAAGGCTCGGGCAATGTCATGTGCCTCGACGTGCTGCGCGCATTGGCGCGCGAGCCGGAGGCGCTGGAGGTTGTATTCGCGGAGCTTGAGAAAGCCCGTGGCGCAAGCACGGCCTATGACGGCGCGCTGGATGCGCTGAAGGACGCCTTCGCCGATATGGGCTCGCTCGAAGCACGCTCACGGCAGATCGTCGAGCAGATGGCGAAACTCGCTTCCGCTTCCATCCTGCTGCAACACGCGCCGGGCTTCGTGTCGGACGCCTATTGCCAGACACGGCTCGGGCGCGACTGGGGCGATGTTTACGGCACGCTGCCGGTGGGCGCGGATGTGCGGGCGATCAACGAACGGGCGCGGGTGGCTTAGTGAAGGTTGTCTATAAAATCACATGGCCGAATGGCAAAAGTTCTGTGGGTAGCGATTTAACGGATTCGATAACCTATTTCGGCAGCCCAGATAAACGCTTGATTGAGGTGGACTTCCCAACCCGAGCGATGCGACGAGATATGACCAACCGAAGAGAGATTTTATGGGAGTCTAATACCGCATCACCGAGCGAAGTGCGGAAGAAAGAACGAGAGTACATCGGGTTACTGCGTTCGAACGACCCTTCGATCGGCTATAATCGGTCCCCTAAAATCAAACCTTAGGATGATCCAGTTCGTTTCACTTGCCCCAGCCACCACAATCTCAGCGGCATGGTGATAACCACGAGAACTGTTCTGCTGGTGGTGAGGCTTCCCGTGAGCGACATGTCACTGTCGGGTGCGCGCGTGGCGTGACAAAACAAGTGTCATCCCGGCACTCGTTGCCGGGATCCATCAGCGTCTGCGGCAAGCGGCGAGGCGAGTGGATCGCGGGAACAAATCCCGCGATGACATTCCTTATTTATTCGACGCCTGCGCTCAGGAATTGTCTTCGGTCGGTGCGCTCGGTCCATTC